>JAFAMT010000254.1 GCA_019233085.1 Herbaspirillum sp. | reverse complement strand
AAAGCGCAATACCCCTGGAAGGGATGTTGCTGGAAATAGTTTTGATGATAATCCTCCGCCTTGTAGTAAGGCGCAGGCGCCGCCAGCTCGGTGACGATGGGCGCATCCCACACCAGCGCCATCTCGGCGATGACGTGCCTGGCCATGTCGTGCTGGGGCTGGTCCTGGTAGTAGATGACCGAGCGGTATTGCGTACCGACGTCATTGCCCTGGCGGTTCAGCGTGGTGGGATCGTGGATGGTGAAGAAGATCTCCAGGATCTCGCGATAACTGATCAGCTGGGGATCGAACACCAGCTTCACCACCTCGGCATGCCCGGTCTTGCCCGTGCACACCTGCTCATAGCTGGGATTGGCGACGCTGCCACCGGTGTAACCGGACTCGACCGACTCCACGCCCCGGACCTGCTGGTAAACCGCTTCCAGGCACCAGAAGCAGCCGCCACCCAGGACTGCGATTTCCTTGGCCATGATGATCTCCCGTTTCGAGTTGCTCTGGATGAAACTCTAACCCAAAAAGTCGGGCTGCGTACGGTCTATGTGGGCTGCGATGGTTCGCCGCCACGGAGGCAAGAGTCATCGGTATCCGTTATCATGTGCATATTCATACGCCAGCTCGTCATCGAAGCAATGTGATCACCCGGCGTCCCCCCCTATCCATCCCAGAATTCCGATGAACACACGTTTTCCGCGCACCGAAACGCGACAGTTCGACGCTGCGCATTTCCGACAGGCCCTGTCCCAGTTTGCTACCGGCGTCACCGTCATCACCACCCGGCTGGCCGATGGCACGCTCTTGGGGCTGACGGCCAGCTCCTTCAACTCGGTCTCGCTGGATCCGCCGCTGGTCCTGTGGAGCCTGGGCACCAAGGCCAGCAGCATGCCGGTCTTCTCGGGCAATTCGCATTACGTCATCAATATCCTCAGCGCCGACCAGGCCCACTTGGCGCAGCAGTTCGCCAGCAAGAAGGAGAACCGTTTCGAGGGCGTGGCCTATTCGTTCTCGCGCACCGGCCAGCCGGTCCTGGACGGTGTATCGGCCTGGTTCGAATGCCACAACCGCAGCCAGTATCCGGAAGGCGATCACGTCATCTTCGTGGGCGAGGTCGAGCATTGCGAAGTCGATCCGCAAGCCGCGCTGGTGTTCCACAACGGCCGCTTCACCAGGACCGATACGCTCTGAGACCACCCGCCCAAAACAAAAAAGCGCCCGATGGGCGCTTTTTCATTCCTGCGGAAAACCTGCTTAGAACTTGTAGCCCACCGACAGGAAGCTCACGATCGGGTTGATCGTCAGGCTGGTGCTGGAGTGGGTGGTGCCACCGGCAGCGGCCGGCAGGTTGGTGGTGATGTCGGCATTGGTCTTGATCGCCACATACGAGACCGACAGCGACAGCGACCAGTTCTGGTCGATGTTGTAGGTCGCACCCAGGTTCAGCACCGGTGCCCAGGACGAGCTCAGGTTGGCGGTGGAGCTGGCAGTGCTCAGGGCACCACCGGTGTACTTGCTGGAGAGGGCGCGCTGGAAGCCGTCGTTCAGCTGGATGCTGTCATACCAGACATAGCTCACGCCGGCGCCCACGAAGGGGCGGAACTTGCTGTTGGCATCGCCGAAGTACCACTTGGCCACGATCGCCGGGCTCCATTGCTTGGCGCTGCCGATCTGGCCGACGCCGGCGATGGTGCCGGAGCCATTGAGGTTGAAGGTCGGCGGAATGCCCAGGTCAGCCGTCAGTGCGAAGTTGTCGGTGAAGAAGTGCGTGAACGCCACGCCCAGGGTATCGGCGTTGGACACGGTGGAACCCGAGCCCGCGATGGGACCGGCACCGGGGCCATCATTCTTGGTCAGGACATCGCTGGAATCCTGCGGTGCCAGGTGGAACCAGCCGACGTTGACGATATTGCTGCCAGCGCTTTGCGCCATGGCCGGTGCAGCAAAAGCTGCCATCACGGACAGGGCGGCGATTTTGGGCAAGAAGGAAATGTGTTTCTGCATTGCTGTCTCCAAGAGTTGCGGGCTGTGCCCGGATTTTTATTCCCGACGCTGGCGTGTGACGGGATCTATCTTCACGGCTGGTTACCGTTTTTCATTTTTTAACGTAACTAAGCTTAACCAAAATCAACCGCAGGTCAGCCTCTATTTCCGCTAGCGAAACAAAAAGAACGCGCGTGCTATTCGGTGGAGATACTATGCCAGCTTTGTCACAGTTTGTATAGAAGTTGTGAAGAGCACGACCGTGCTTGTCTGCTTTTGGCAACCGCGTACTGACTGCAAAGTCAGTACGGAGCCAAGGGCATCAAGCGGCAGGAAAGCAAAGGTGCGATCCGGGAACGGATCGCCAGGGGTGTTGCCCGGTCAGCCCAGGCTGGCCAGCAATCCTTGCGAGTCGAAGGCGGCGCGGCGCAGACGGTCATTGACGCCCTGCCAGTCATCCGACCCCGGCAGCGCTTCCACGACGATGATGTCAACACCGGCATGATCCATGTCGCGCAGCGCGGCATAGAGGTCATGGGCATAGGCATCGGCGGTCTCGGGCATGGGCCGCGTCACGGCCACGCTGTGGGATGTTTGCAGGCGGCAGATCAGGGCCACCTTCTTGCCGGCTGCGGCCAGCTTCTCCAGCACCTGCGGCAGTGCATCCGGGCTGACCTGCACTACCGGCGTGTGCGGGGCATAGTGCGCGTCGAGCGTACCGGAGGCACGCGGCGCGGAGGCATCGGGGCTGGACAAGGGCATGCCCAACACGGCGGCAATGCGCTCGGCGCTGATCTGGCCGGGGCGCAGCAGCACCGGCCCATGCGTGTCGATGCGGGAGAGATCGACGATGGTCGATTCGATGCCCACTTCGCTCTGGCCACCATCGAGCACGTAATCGACAAGACTGTCGGCATCGCCGCCGAATTCCTCGCGCACGTGCTCGGCCGTGGTCGGACTGACGTGGCCGAACTTGTTGGCCGAGGGGCCGGCGATACCGCCCTTGCCACCACGGAATTCACGCAACAGGGCTTGCGCCACCGGATGCGAGGGACAACGCAGGCCCACCGAATCCTGTCCACCGGCCACGGCATCGGGGATGTGCGCGGCGCGCTTGAGGATCAGCGTCAAGGGGCCAGGCCAGAACGAAGCGATCAGGCGACGCGCTTGCACCGGCACCGAAGCTGCCCAGTAGCCGATATCAGCCTCGGGCGACACATGCACGATCACCGGGTGATTTGCCGGACGTCCCTTGGCCGCATAGATGGCGGCAATCGCGGCCGGGTTCTCGGCGTCGCCACCGAGTCCGTAGACGGTCTCGGTAGGAAACGCCACCAGGCCGCCCTGCTCCAGCTTGCGGGCTGCATGCATGATGGCCGCGGCATCGATATGCACACCGGAGGAAGTGCTCTTGTCGTTCATCGCCCTATCCTTGCCTTACAGC
>JAFAMT010000200.1 GCA_019233085.1 Herbaspirillum sp. | reverse complement strand
GTCCAGCAAGGCGATGGCGGCAGCGACCTGAACCGGCTTGGCGGCGAGTTCAAGGGCGAGTCGTTGTTCGATAGAAGGCAGCATGGTGAAACCCAGTCAACAAATAAACGGTAAAGAAAAACAAGCGTTGGATGATACGCAATTCAGGCACATGCGCCAATGCTGACATGGTCCGATTGCACTAAAAACGGCGCGCCATGCACAGGCAGGTCCGGCGCGGCATTGGACGGGCGGTGGCAAAGCCGGGATAATCGCCGCTTCGACGTCATCCATGGCGTACCTCTATTCATTTTTGCAACATGTCCATCCGCCTTATCGTCGGTCTCGGCAATCCCGGCCCCGAGTACGAACAAACCCGCCACAACGCCGGATTCTGGCTGGTCGACAATCTCGCCGGTCCGGTGCGCCTGGCGCGTGAAGCGCGCTTCAATGCCCTGGCCGGCAAGACCAACATCGCCGGCAGCGAAGTGTGGCTGCTGGAGCCGCAGACCTACATGAACCGCTCCGGCCAGTCGGTGGGCGCGCTGGCGCGTTTCTACAAGATCACGCCCGACGAAGTGCTGGTGGTGCACGACGAACTGGACCTGCCGCCGGGTGCCGCCAAGATCAAGAAAGGCGGCTCCTCTGGCGGCCACAATGGCCTGAAAGACATCACCGCGGCGCTGGGCACCCAGGACTACTGGCGCCTGCGCCTGGGCATCGGCCATCCGCGCACGCTGGGCCTGCAGCAACCGGTGGCCGACTTCGTGCTGCACCGGCCGCGCAAGGAAGAACAGGCGCTGATCAACGAGGCGCTGGACAAGAGCCTCAATGTCATCCCCCTGCTCTGCCAGGGCAAGTTCGAACAGGCCATGATGGAATTGCATACCGGGAAGTAAGAGCAAGGCGTGCCAGACTAAGTTTTTCGTCATGGCCTTGTTAGACAGGGACCGTCACGGACTAACAAGATTCCCACAGGCAAAGACAGGACCGGTAAAAGAACAAAGGGGCGCCCGCCATGCGGACGCCCCTTTTTTACGGGCTTACTTGAGCGAGGACAGTTTTTGTTCCAGGCCCTTGGCATCGACCGCACCCGGGATACGCGAGCCATCGGTGAAGATGATGGTCGGCGTGCCGGTGATCTTGAGCTTCTTGCCCAGCGCCAGCACGTCTTCATGCGGGGCATTGCAGGAAGCGGCGGCGGCCGGTGCTTCCTTGCCGCTCACCATCCACTCGTTCCAAGCCTTGCTCGGATTGGGCGCGCACCAGATGTTGCGCGACTTGACGATGGAGTCCGGCGACAGGATGTTGTACTGGAAGGTGTAGTAGGTGATGTTGTCCACTTCCTGCAGGGTCTTGTGCAGGCGCTTGCAATAGATGCAGTTGGGATCCTCGAAGATGGCGATGACGCGCTTGCCATTGCCCTTGACGGTCTTGATGGCCTTGTCCAGCGGCAGGCCCGAGAACGGCACCTGGTTCAGCGAATCGATCTTTTCCTTGGTGTAGTCGCGGTAGGTCTGCGAATCGACCACGCGACCGATGAACAGGTACTGGGCCTTGGCATCGGTATAGATCACGTCGCCATCGACCTGGATTTCATAGAGGCCGGCATAGGGCGTCTTGGTCACGGAATCGACCTTGGCATCCTTGCCCAGGCGCGGCTCGATGAGCTTCTTGATGGTGGCTTCGGTGCTGTCGGCAGCCTCGGCCTGCGCATGGGCGCTCACACCAGCGACGGTGGAAACCAACAGCATGGCGGCCATGCTCAGATGGCGCAGCTTGCTGCTCGTGGTGCTAAAAAATTTTTTCATGCTCGTCCTGATTCAAATCAAACGCGTCGGCAATCTTCGCGACGTCGGCCGCAAAGCCACGCCAATACTACCTTTGCGCTTACCTGTCTTAAATTGTTGTGAATGATTCCAATGGATGGCGACCCGCCGCGCGGTGAGCACCATCCGATGAAGACCCTACCTTACCCTAAATCGGCGGCCCTCACCGCCCCAGGGCATGCGCGATCAGGCGGCGCTTGAGCACCGGCAGGTGATTGACCAGGCTCATGCCGATATTGCGCACCAGCCGCACCGGCTCGGCCTCGGTAGAGAAGAGCCGATGCAAGCCGTCGGTGGCGATCTGCATCAGCAGCACTTCTTCCTTGCGAGCGCGGCCATAGCGGCGCAGCACACGGTCATCGCCGCAATCGTACTGGGGCTCGCGCTTGACCAGGGTCTCGATCAGGGCATCGACATCGCCGAAGCCCAGGTTCATGCCATGACCGGCCATGGGGTGCACCGCGTGGGCGGCATCGCCGATCAGGGCCACGCGCGGCGCGATCATCGCATGCGGCTTGATCAGGCGCAGCGGGAAGGCCTTGGCCACCTCGGGCTGCAGCGGTGTCAATTGGCCCAGCACCGGGGCCGCCCATTGCGCCAGGCGCCCGGCCAGCTCCGACAGCGGTAGGCGCATCAATTGCTCGGCCAGCGCCACCGGCGCCGACCAGACCAGCGAGACGCGGTTACCCGGCAACGGCAGCAAGGCGATGATGCCCTCGGTGGAGCTGAACCACTGGTAGGCCACGCCCCGGTGCGGCAGTTCGCAGCTGAAATTGGTGACGATGGCGTTTTGCCCATAGGAGCGGTAATCCAGGCCGATATCGCACTGGCCGCGCACCCAGGAATTGGCGCCATCGGCCCCGACCACCAGGGCAGCCGACAGCGACTGGCCCGACTCCAGCGTCAGCGTGGCGGCCTCGGCGCTGACCGACAAGGCGGTCGCGCGGCCCTGGACCACGCGCACATTGGGCGCGAAGCGCAGGGCGGCATCCAATGCCTGGTCGAGGTTGCGGCCCTCGACGATCCAGGCCAGGGCATCAGTGCGAGCGGCGTAGGCATCGAAACTGAGCAGGCCGGGCCGGGCCTTCTCGCCCAGGCCGTCGCCCTGCACGGTCATGTTATCCACGGGAGCGATGCGTTCGGGATCCATGGCGTCCCAGACGCGTAGCGAGGACAGCAGACGGTGGGCGGTATGGTTCAGGGCATAGACGCGCACGTCCCAGCTAGCCTCATCGGGCGGCGCGGCCTTGGATGGCGGCGCCAGCAGCGTCACCTTCAAGCCCGCCTGCGCCTGCGCCAGCCCCAGCGCCGCGGTCTTGCCGACCGCGCCGTCGCCGACGATGCAGATATCAGAGCCAGCCGCAGCCGGCGAAGAGGATGAGGGATGTGCGTGGGTAGTCATGCGAGGCATTATAAACGGGGTCGCGAAAACTATTTTTCAAAAAGGCCTTGCATAATTTTTTAAAGTGACTATACTTGTCGCTCTTGGCCTGGTAGCTCAGTTGGTAGAGCAGAGGATTGAAAATCCTTGTGTCGGTGGTTCGATTCCGCCCCGGGCCACCAAGTTACAGAAAACGCCAACCTTCGGGTTGGCGTTTTTCATTTCTGCGCCAGAAAATCCCGGGCGCAGATGCGCCCTTCTCCTTGCACGCGATCTCCAGCGCAGCAAGCTACTCATCCGCATGCCGCGCCTGAATCGCATCCACCTTCGGCAGGATGCGCATGAATGCCTCCACCAGCGCCGGATCAAACGCCTTGCCGCTGTTGGCGCGCAAATACTCCACCGCCTGCTCCTGCGTCCAGGCTTCCTTGTAGGGCCGTACCGAGACCAACGCGTCATACACGTCGCAGATGGTGGCGATGCGGCCTTCCAGCGGGATCTCTTCTCCACGCAAGCCGGCCGGATAACCACCACCATCCCAGCGCTCATGGTGCGTGAGCGAGATGCGTCGCGCCATCCGGATCACTTCCGAGGGATAGTCCGGGATGATGGTCGCACCGATGTCGGGATGGGTGCGCATCACGTCCTGCTCTTCCGGGCTCAGGCGTCCCGGCTTGAGCAGGATGCTGTCGGGGATGCCGATCTTGCCCACGTCGTGCAGGGGACTGGCGATCTGGATCATCTGCGCCCATTGCGCTCCCATGTCGATCTCGGCGGCCAGGGCATGGCACATCTGGCTCATGCGTACCAGGTGATGGCCGGTCTCGTTATCGCGGAACTCGCCGGCGCGCGCCAGCGCGAAGTTGAGCTCGTTGGCCATCTGGCGCAGGGCATCCACCTGGGAGTCGTAGTAGACCGTGGTGGAGATGCCCATGTCCAGGCTGGTGACCCGATTGATGGCCGAGAGGTAGCGGTGCTGGCGGGAGGGGTCATCGGTGATGTGCTCCAGAATGACCTTGCTCAACTGGTCCAGCATCAGCGTGTAGGTGCCCATGTAGAAACGCAGGTCGACGCCGAGTCGATAGTGCGCTTCGCCGATGCGGCGCGCCGCCGCCAGGTAGGCATCGTCGAAATTGCCGGAGAACACGAAGCGCTGCCAGTGATGCCGCTGTGCCGCCTTGGCGCGCGCCATGGAGTCGGCATTGGCAAACATCTTGCGCGTAGCGGGATTGGCCTGGATCACGGCGTAGACCGCATCGAGCATGGCGTCGAGCTTACGCTCCAGCAGCGGCGCGACCTCCCCCAGGACCTCGCGCGCGGAAGCATCGATGGAAAGGAAATCGAGCCACTCGTTGAGGCGTAGATGCATGAGGTTTTTGTGATTGTTATCGGAGTCGCCAGCGCCTCGCACCCGTTGCGGAAAGAGGCTCGTCAGGCTCGTCAGGCTTGGTCAGAACCAAGCCATCGGCCAATATACAAGTCGGGGGGATGTTCCGAATTTGATGCAGGACAAACCCGCAGGAATTAGAAAGACCGCGCAGGCCTTGCACATCCGATTTCCTGCGCCCGCTGTGCGGTTTCTCACAGGGCGGCGCAAACAATGCGTAACTTTCCGGCAAGCAAAAGGAGGCTCCTGCTTTACTTCTTCTCCGCGCCATTCACGAACCGTACCTCCACCCGCCGATTGCGCTCATCGCTGGCATCCAGTCCCGGCAGGGGTTGCGAATCACCGTAACCCGCCACGATCACGCGTCGCGCGGCCTCGGGGGCGCTGTGGCCGATCAGCAGCAGGCGCGCTTC
>JAFAMT010000186.1 GCA_019233085.1 Herbaspirillum sp. | reverse complement strand
CGCAGTTGCGCCGGCGCCGAATCCGGCACCAGCTGCACCAGGCGCTGGTAGCTGGCCAGGGCGCCCTGCTTGTCGTCGTTGGCGAACTGGGCCTGGGCCAGCATCTCCAGCGCGCCGGCATCGGTGGGGTTGCCGGTCTGCAGCTTGCGGGCCATGGTCAGCGCCTTGGGCTTTTCACCCACTTGCAGGTAGCGGGCGATGAGCTGGGTGTTGGCCTGGATCGAATCCGGATTCTCGTTGACGGCGCGCTCCAGCCACTGGGTGGCTTCCTGCGGGTGCTTTTCGCGATCGGCCAGGCTGGCCAGTGCGCTCAGGGCGGGAATGCTCTTCTTGTCCTTGGCCAGCACGGCTTCGAAGCGCTTCCTGGCGGCCTCGGGCTTGTTCTCGTTCAGGTCGAGCTGGGCCAGGTTGGCGGTCGGCGCGAAGAAGCCGGGATCGATGCTCAGCGCCTTCTCGAAGGCGGCACGGGCATTGGCCGGGTCGTTCTTGGCCATGTAGATGCCGCCCTTGAGGTTTTGCACCACCGGGTTGTCGGGCAGGTCTCGCTCGGCGGTCTTGGCTGCTGCCAGCGCCTTGTCGTACTCCTTGAGACGGATCTGCGTCATGATCAGCAGGATGTCGGCCTGGGGCGACTTGGTGTCAAGGCTGGCGGCCGTCTGGAACTGCGATACGGCGCTGTCGCTCTGGCCGCGACCCAGGCTGCTCAGGCCCAGGCCCATGTGGTAGCGCGCGGTCTGCGGTGCCAGCGCGCTGGCCTTTTCATAGTATTCGGTGGCCTTGGCGAAGTCCTTGTTCTCGATGGCGATCTCGCCGGCCAGCGCCAGCAGTTCCGGATCTTGTGGCGCCACCTTCAGCGCCGGCTCCAGCGAGGCCGCAGCCTTGGACTTCTGGTCGCTCTTGAGTTGCGCCGAGGCCAGCAGCTTGCGGGCGTAGACGTCGTTGGGATTCTTGTCGAGGTACTTGTTGAGGTTCAGCTCGACCTGCGGCATCGACCCCAGCGCGTACTGGATGGCACCGGCCAAGAGGACCCCCGGCATGTAGTCGGGCGCGGCGGCCAGCACTTTCTGGATGTCGGTAAGGGCATCGGCATTCTTGGCCTGGCTGAAGTCCAGCACCGCCTGCATGTAGGTCGGCAGCAGGTTCTTGGGCGAGGCCTTCTGGGCCGCCTGGATGTCTTCCCTGGCGAGGTCGAACTTGTTGCTGCGGATGGCAATGTCGGCACGCGCCAGACGTGCCTCCAGGCTGTCGGGCTTGAGCTTGATCACCTGGTCCAGCACTTCCAGGGCCTTGTCCTGGGCGCCCTGGACGCGCAGCAGGTTGGCCTTGAACAACATCACATCGGTGTTGTCGGGATTCTTGGCCAGGGCTTCGTCGGTGAGGCGGTTGGCGCTATCGACGTCGCGCGCCAGCAGCGCGCTGCGCGCCAGGCCTATGAGCGCCTGCGGCAGCTTGGGATCGCTTTGCAGGGCAGCCTCGAAGGCGGCCTTGGCTTCGTCGGGTTTGCCCAGGCCCAGGTAGGCATTGCCACGCAGGGCGGCGATATCACCTTGTACCGGCAGGGAGCGGGTTTCTTCCAGCACCTTGTCGAACTGGCCTTCCATCAGCAAGGCCCGCGCCAGCCAGGGCAGTACCTGCTCGGGCTTCACGCCCAGCGCCAGGGCGCGCCGCAGTTCCTTGTCGGCGGAGGCGGCGTTGCCGCCTTCGGCGTAGATCTTGCCCAGCATCAGGCGTGCCTCGGCGTTGTCGGCGTCTTTTTGCAGGGCATTCTTCAGCTGGATTTCGGCGGCGGCGTTGTCGCCCTTCTGCTGGTACTGCTTGGCTTCGGCAACCAGGGAGTCAGCCGACTGGAAACGCCCGCAGGCGGTAACGCCCGAGCACACCAGAATGACAGCGCAGACCGTTGCCGAGAAGCGCCACTTGCGTTTTGTATCTACCATCGTCCATCCCATTTCTGATCCCCTGGATCGCTGTCTGATATTGCATTTCGGATAACACTCAACGTGCGCAACTATAGCCCATTTACTAACTTTTTTACTGCATTTTCGTGACTTTTCCTGCCTTTGGCGTGGGCTTCCAACACAGCTAAAAACAAAATTACCCGGAGCAATTTTGCTGGAAGGAAATTACTGATTGCCCATTCTTTGTCAGCCATAGATGTGGGCGTGCATCCCCAGGTTCGTTCGATTCGAGTTGCCGTGAAAACATGTCTTGCTTCATCAGCCATAACGACGACGCAGCGCCTGTTGGGCCAGGCGATGAGCGGTCTTCCATACCGGCGAATTGAGCATGGCCGGCTGTGCCGTCACGGGCTGCGCCGCCAGGTCGTGGAAGCCGCGCAGTGCGAAATGCGCGCGCTGGTCGGCCATGAAGCGGCAGAAGCGGGCAAAGCGTTTGACCATGATGGGGTCGGGCCGCTTGCGGGCCGCATTGAGCAGCTCGAAGTTGTGCGAGAGCATCATGAAGGACTGGCGCCCCTGTTCCAGGGCCTGCCACATCAGGCCTTCCAGCTCAAAGTTCGAGCAGGCACCCAATTGCACATGGCGCGGCTTGCCGGTGCCGTCGTTGAAGACCGTCATCGGATACTCGAACACGCCATCGCACAGCGTCACATCCAGCAGCGGCTCTTGCGGGCTGACCCCGCTGTCGGGGCCGAACATGGTGCTGTTGTAGCTGCTGTCGAAGGCGATGCCGTTGGCTGCAAGCGCGGAGAGCGTGGTGCGGTTGAAGCCGAAGCTGCCGGCCCGGAAGGCATTGATGACGCCGCCGCCGGCCTCTTCCAGCAAGCGCTTGCCGGCACCGATGAGGGTGGTCTGCTCCTCCAGCGAGAACTGGCGCAGATAGGGGCGGCGCGGCTTGGCCTGCGCGATCAGGGGGGTATGCGATTCGGCCACCCATTCGGTGTGCAGGTGCTGCTGTACTTCCTGTCCATGCTCACGGATGAGACCGACGATCTCCTCCAGCGGCCCCGTGCCGAAGCGCGTCGCAAAGAGCGGCTCCACAAAGAACACGCCATACAGGCCGTGCTCCTGGAACTGCTGCAGCTTGTAGCGCAGCGCCGCTTCGCCATACACGTAATCGTGGAAGGCGGCCGGGAAACGCTTGTCGATGTCGTGCCAGCCATTGCACCAGATCTCGACATCGACAGTGAAGAAGACGTTAAGCATGATGGATCAACCGATGTTGTCGATCTTGTCGTAAAGCTGCTCCAGCATCAGGCCATCCATGAAGAACTTGGTGGCCCAGTTGGGGTAGCGGTAGGTCATGTATTCACCATTGATGGGGTGCGATCCCTTGAGCGCGCCGCGCACGTTGAGGTCGCCCGTGCGCAGGTCCTGGATGCTCATATTGAAGCGGTTGGCGCGACGGGCATGTTCGATCAGGCTGCTGTCACCGGTGATGCGCGCCAGGCGCAGCCAGTTGATGGCCATCTGCGAATTGCCGGTCACGCAGGTCCAGCCCACGCGCGTGTCCCAGCCGGGAGTATAAAGCGCCGGCAAGGCGCCGTCGTCGCGCTGGCGCTGGGCGACCTTGCGCGCCATCAACAGGGCATGGGCGATGTGGTCTTCGCGCTGGCCCGCCAGGCCCACTTCCAGCAGGCCACGGATGGAGTA
>JAFAMT010000054.1 GCA_019233085.1 Herbaspirillum sp. | reverse complement strand
CGTCAGCGCCGGATCTTCCGGCGCCATGTTCAAGCGGGTGGGGATTGCGTACGCCGTTATTGTTCGAGCCCAAGGGGCTGCTGACCAGACTGCTCGCGGGCAGGGGCGTGTCGGCTGGGTTGGTGTTGCTATCGGTCTGTGTGCTGGCCGTGGCCTGGTATTTCACGATCATTCGCATCGAGAATGAAAAGCAGCTGGCCGTCACCGCCTCCATTGCCGACAGCCGCAACGTCGCCGCCATCGTTTCGGCCAACCTCGATGAGGTGCTGGGCAAGACCCTGCTGTATTCGCGCATCGGCCAGTCCATGCTCAATGGCGAGCGTGCGTCGTCGGCTTACTTCAATCCACTCTTCAATGGCGATTCGGCCTACCTGCGCGTAGCCATGTTCGATGCCGCTGGCCGCCTGGTCTATTCCTCCGCGCGGCAAAAGAGCGAGCCCGAGCTGAGCCGCCTCATCAATGCCGGCTACATGAGCTCCCTGACAGGGACTGCCTCTTCGGCCGATCACAATGCCATGATCATCAATCCGCCCAGCAACCGCGACGGCTACAGCTGGCGCGTGCCCCTGCTGATCCCGTTGCAGAATGGCCGGGGCGAGCTGCAGGGTTTCTTCGCGGCCATCCTCGACCTGGGCTATTTCCTGAAGACCTATCAGGAAGTCAGCGTGGCCGGTTCCAGTCGTATCGAGATCCTCAATGCAGCCGGGCTGCAACTGGCCGAATTGTCGGGGGGCATCCTCTCCGGCGGCTCCAACTATGCGGGCCAGGAATACGCCACCTTCCTGCTCACAGGCAAGGGCGATGGCCTGATCCACGCCTTGCGTCCGGGTGACCAGGTGCAGCATGTCGGTGTGCAGCGACGCCTGGCGCACTACCCCCTGGCCGTGGTGGTGAGCCGCGATCCGCAGGTGCTCATGGCGCGGCTGTGGCCGACGCACCGGCAGTACTACCTGCAGGCCTTGCTGGTGTCGCTGCTGATCATGCTGCTCACCGCCGGCCTGGTCAACCTGGCGCACCGGCGCCGCTACCTGTACGAGAAACTGCTTTATTCGGAGCGCGAGAAGAGTGGCCTGATCCACCAGCTCGAAGAGGAGAAGAGCCGCGCCTACCAGCTCGCCTCGCACGACTACCTCACCGGCATCCCCAACCGCATGCTGTTCTACGAGCTGGCCGCCACCGAGCTCTCGCGGGCCAAGCGCAGTCGCAACCTGTATGCGCTGTTCTTCCTCGATCTCGACAAGTTCAAGCTCATCAACGATACCCAGGGCCACGCCGTGGGCGACGCGCTGTTGCAGGAAGTGGCGCGACGCCTGCGTGCGGCGGTGCGCGAGTATGACCTGGTGGCGCGCCTGGGTGGGGATGAGTTCGTGGTGTTGGTCTCGGAGATCCGCAGCGAGGAACGCGTGGCCGAGATCGCCGACAAGCTCGTCGAGACGCTGCGCGCACCTTATCCCGACCTGCAGGGGCGTCACGTCGAGACCGCGCCCAGCGTCGGCATTGCGCTCTATCCGCGCGACGGCCAGCGTATCGAGACGCTGATGAGCAATGCCGACGCCGCCATGTATAGCGCCAAGAGCGCCGGCAGTGGCCTGTATCGCTTCTACGATGCCTCGCTCAATGCCAGTGCGGTGCGCGGCCTGGAGTTGCTGGGACGCTTCCGCCAGGCGCTCAAGGACAATGAGTTCTGCCTGCACTACCAGCCCAAGGTGGAGCTGCAGAATTACCAGGTGGTCGGCATGGAAGCCCTGATCCGCTGGCAGCATCCCGAGCATGGCCTGATCTTCCCCAGCGAATTCATTGGCCTGGCCGAGTCGCACGACCTGGTGCAGCCGCTGGGGCGCTGGATCATCGAGGCGGTCTGTCGCCAGCTGGCGCAATGGCGTGCGCAGGGAGTGCCGCTGCTGCCGGTGGCCATCAATGTCTCGGCGCGCCAGCTGGATGACGACAGCCTCATTGCGACCGTGCGCGAGTCCTTGCGACGCCACCATCTCACCGCCGACCTGCTGGAGATCGAGGTGACCGAAAGCTGCTTCATCGCCGACCTGGAGCAGGCTCGCGTGACGCTGGAGAAGCTGCGCGACGAAGGCCTGAAGATCTACCTGGACGACTACGGCACCGGTTACTCCAGCCTCAGCCACATCAAGGCCCTGCCGGTATATGCGCTCAAGATAGACCGCTCCTTCATCCGTGATATCCGCAACGACAACAGCGACGGCATGATCGTGGCGTCCACCGTCACGCTGGCGCGCAACCTCGGCCTGAAGGTGGTCGCCGAGGGGGTGGAAACCCGGGAGCAATTGATGCACCTGAAACTGATGGGCTGCGACCAGGTACAGGGTTTCTACCTGCAGCGTCCGGTGCCGTCGGCACAGCTGGAAACCATGTTGCAGAAAGGCAGGTTCGAGTTCACATGAAGAGCATGCGTAGCGGCCTGTTGTTGATGCTCGCGCTGTGCCTGGCCGGCCCGGTTCTGGCCCAGGGCAAGCGTGCCTGCGAACGTCCCGAGCGCCTGCGCTTTTCCTTCGTGCCGCAAGGCAGCGACCAGGAGCAGCAGACTGCGCTCAATCCCTTGCTGGACGAACTGCGCGAGAAGCTCAAGATGCCGGTGGACCTGATCGTGCCCACCTCCTATGGCGCGGTGATCGAGGGCCTCATCGCCGGTGCGGTCGATGTGGCGCGGCTGGGGCCGGCATCCTATGTGACGGCGCATCGTGGCGATGCCCGCATCACGCCCTTTGCCTCGATGGAGCAGGTGGAACCCAATTTCGCCGAGCAGGGCGGCGTCTCGGCGGTGTACTACTCGCTGCTGGTGACGCGCCAGCAAGGGCCGTATGACAGCGTGGCCTCGCTGGCAGGCAAGGTGCTGGCGCTGGCCGATCCCGACAGTACCTCGGGGGCGCTGATCCCGCGTCACATCTTTGCGCGCCAGTACAACCTGCGGCTGGACCGCTATTTTTCGCGCATCGGTTATTCGGGCAACCATGAGCAATCGGTGCTGGCGGTGTTGAACCGCAATGCCGATGCCGCCTTCGTGGCCAGCAGCAATGTCTCGCGCATGATCAGCGACGGCAAACTGTCCCGGCGCGATCTGCGCGTGCTGTGGCGCTCGGCGCCGATTCCCTTCGATCCCTTTGTCTATCGCGGGCAGCTGTGCGGTGATATTCGCGACAAGATCCGTGCGGTGTTCCTGGACCGCAATGCGCCACGTGTCAACGAAACCCTGCACAACCTGCGTGCCACGCATTTCGTGCCGGTGCGCGATGCGGATTACCGCATCATCCGCGAGCTGCCCTGAGCCGGGCCGGCCTCACTGGGCCAGCAAGGCCTCGATATCGGAAACTATTTCCTCCGGGCGTGTCTGCGGCGCATAGCGCTTGGCGACGCGGCCGTCCCGACCGACCAGGAACTTGGTGAAATTCCACTTGATGGCCTTGCTGCCCAGGAGGCCGGGCGCTTCCTTCTTGAGGTACTTGAACAGGGGCGCGGCCTGGTCGCCGTTGACGTCGATCTTGGCGAACAGCGGGAAGGTGACGCCGTAGTTCTTTTCGCAGAAGGCGCCGATCTCGTCGGCATTGCCCGGTTCCTGGCCGCCGAACTGGTTGCAGGGGAAGGCCAGCACTTCCAGTCCGCGCGCCTTGAACTGGCGGTGGATGGCTTCGAGGCCATTGTATTGCGGGGTGAAGCCGCATTTGCTGGCGGTGTTGACGATGAGCAGGACCTTGCCTTGCAGTTGTCCAAGGTCGAATTCACTGCCATCGGCCAGTTGGGGATGGAAATCGTAGAGGGTAGTCATGTTTTTTCCTGTCGGCATTACCCGTGTCGGGTGGCCGCCATTCTAAACCGCGTTGTCCGCGGTTGCTTGGGGCGCTTCAATCCTGGCGGGCATGCGCACGCGCCGTCTCTGGCGTGATGCGCCCCTGTTGCAGCAGTTGTTCCAGGCAGGCCTCCAGGGTCTGCATGCCGGCCGCGCCGCCGGCCTGCATGGCCGAATAGAGCTGGGCGCTGCGCCCTTCGCGGATAAGGTGGCGCACCGCCGGCGTGGCCACCAGCAATTCATGGGCCGCGACGCGTGCGTTGCCATCCTGAGCCGGCAGCAGCGTCTGTGCGATCACCCCTTGCAGTGACCCGGCCAGCATGGCGCGGGCGCTGTCCTTTTCGCCAGGCGGGAAGAGATCGACGATGCGTTCCATGGTCCGCGCCGCCGAGGCCGTATGCAGCGTTCCCAGGACCAGGTGGCCGGTATCGGCCGCGCTCAGGGCCAGGCGCACGGTGGCGGCATCGCGCAACTCGCCCACCAGCAGCACATCCGGGTCTTCGCGCAGGGCCGCGCGCAGGGCATGGGCGGTGTCGCGGGTATGCAGGCCCACCTCGCGCTGGGTCACCAGTGCGCGGCGCGGGGTGTGGATGAACTCGATGGGATCCTCGATGGTCAGGATATGCACCGGCCGCTGTTCGTTGATATGTCGCACCATCGCCGCCAGCGTAGTGCTCTTGCCCGTGCCGGTGGGGCCGGTCACCAGCACCAGGCCGCGCTCGCGCAGGGCCAGTTCGGCGCACAGGGCGGGTGCGCCCAGCATGGCCAGGGTCGGTGGCTCCAGGCCGAGATGGCGGATCGCGGCCGCCGGCCCGCCCTGCTGGCGGAAGGCATGGACACGGAACCGGCCCAGTGCCGGCAGCTCCAGGGCGAAGTCGCATTCCAGGCCGCTGGCGTAGCGGGACTGTTGTCGGGCAGGCATGATGGCGTGCAGCAGCGCCTGCAATTGCGTGGCCTCCAGGGCCTGCAGGTTGATGCGCCGTATCGCTCCATGCACCCGTAACAGGGGCGGCAGGCCGGCGCAGAGGTGGAGGTCGGAGGCCTGATTTCTCACCGCGAATGCCAGTAGCACGGCAATGTCCATTTATAATCCTTTAATCCTTGCAAGGATCACCTGATCAATCTGTTTATTTCCCCCGCAGGCTAGCCGCTCCCGGCCCGGATTATGTCGTCAATCGCCCAGAACCTACAACGCGTGCAGCACCAGATCACCGCCGCTACCGAAAAATCGGGACGTGCACCCTCGTCGGTGCAATTGCTGGCGGTGTCCAAGACCTTCGATGCATCGGCCGTGCTGGAAGCGGTACAGGCCGGGCAGCGCGCCTTCGGTGAAAACTATTTGCAGGAAGCACTGGAGAAGATCGCCGCGTTGCCGGCACTGGCGCCACAGGCCAGCCTGGAATGGCATTTCATCGGCCCCATCCAGAGCAACAAGACCCGGCCCATCGCCGAGCATTTCGACTGGGTGCATTCGGTGGACCGGCTCAAGATCGCCCAGCGCCTGTCCGAGCAGCGTCCGGCGGAACTGGGGCCGTTGAATATCTGCCTGCAGGTCAACATCAGCGAGGAAGACAGCAAGAGCGGCCTGGCGCCGGCCGAGCTGCCCCAGGTGGCGGCCCAGGTGGCACTGCTGCCCCGCTTGCGCCTGCGTGGCCTGATGGCCATTCCGGCACCGAGCGCGGACGAGGCGCAGCAACGCGCCGCCTTCGCCGCAGTGCGCCGGCTGCAGGAGCAGTTGCAGGCCGATGGACTGATGCTGGACACGCTGTCCATGGGCATGTCGGCCGATCTCGACGCGGCCGTGGCCGAAGGGGCCAGCATCGTGCGCATCGGCAGCGCCATCTTCGGCGCGCGGCACGCAGCCTGAATTTCAATCAAAACGGTCTCAACCCCGGAACACACAAGGAGCGGAAGTGAAGATAGCGTTTATCGGCGGCGGCAACATGGCAGCGGCACTCATCGGCGGCCTGGTTGGCAAGCTTGCTGCGGCCCAGGATATCCACGTGGTCGATATCAATCCGGACGCCCTGGCGTCGCTGCGGGATAAGTTCGGCGTCTCCACCGCACAGGCCATCGATGGCAGCATCGCCGGTGTGGATGTGGTGGTGCTGGCGGTCAAGCCGCAACAGATGCGTGATGTGGTGGCCGTGCTCAAGCCCTTCATCGGCGCGCAGCTGGTGGTCTCGATCGCCGCCGGCATCCGTATCGTCGATATCTCGCGCTGGCTCGGCGGCCACGAGGCCATCGTGCGCGCCATGCCCAATACGCCGGCACTGATCGGCATGGGCATTTCCGGCGTGGCGCCGCATGAGCGGGTCTCTACGCAGCAGCGTGCCCAGGCCGACGCCATCTTAAAGGCCGTCGGCGAGACGCTGTGGGTGAGTGGCGAGGAGCAGCTCGATGCGGTGACGGCGGTATCCGGTTCCGGTCCTGCCTACGTGTTCTACTTCCTGGAGGCGATGGAGCAGGCCGCCGCCGCGCTGGGCCTGTCGCCGGCCGAGGGCCTGCAACTGGCCAAGACCACCTTTGCCGGCGCCACCGAACTGGCGCGCCGCTCGGACGAGTCCGTGGCCACGCTGCGCGAGCGCGTGACCTCCAAGGGCGGCACCACCTATGCGGCGCTGACCAGCCTGGAAGCGGCCGGCGTGAAGGATGCTATCGCCCGGGCGGTGCAAGCCGCAGCCACACGCAGCAAGGAACTGGGCGACGAGTTCGGAAAGGCCTGATGAAGCGGTCTGCCACTCCTGTTGTCCTGCTGGCGGGCTTGCCGCTGGCGCTGGTACTGCTGTTGGCGGGATGCGCCTCGAGCGCTGACAGCGAAGGTTATTACACCGTCAAGCGCGGCGATACGCTCTACAGCATCGGCCGCGACTTCGACCAGAGCCCGGCCAACCTGCGCAGCTGGAACCGGCTGCGCAATCCCGACGACCTGGAAGTCGGCCAGCGCATCCTGGTGCGTCCACCCGCTGGCGTGGTAGCGCGTACCGGTGCCGGGCAGGCCAGCCGTCCGGCCGCAGCCGCACAGGCTTCGGCTGCCGCCAAGCCCAAGGCCAGGGCGGCGACCAAGCCTGCGGCCAAGGCCCAGGACGACGACGATGCCCCGGCCCCAGCGCCGACTCCCGCTGATACCAAGCTGGACTGGATCTGGCCCACCCAGGGCAAGTCCGCCCCCAGTGGCGACAGCTACAAGAAGGGCATCGATATCGCCGGCAGCGAAGGTCAGCCGGTGGTGGCCGCCGCCGCCGGCCGGGTGACCTATGCCGGCCACGGCATCCGTGGCTACGGCAACATGGTGATCATCAAGCACACGCCGCAATTGCTGTCGGTCTATGCACACAACAAGACCATCACGGTCAAGGAAGGCGACACCGTCACGCGCGGCCAGCAGGTCGCCACCATGGGTAACAGCGACACCAGCCGTGTCAAGCTGTATTTCGAAATCCGCCGCAACGGCAAGCCGGTCAACGTGATGGCCTTGCTGCCAGCGCGTTGACACCATTCAAGGAGCTGCGGCCATGGCCAAGCTGGAAGATATCGTCAGAAAACAGAAAGCCGGCGCGACCTTCGTGATCAGCGCCCAGATGTTGCAGATGAGCCCGCGCGACTTCGACGCGCTGGCCCAGGCATGGGACGACGACGGCGGCCCCGGCTTCAATGTCGCCGGGGTACCGTTCCGGGTGGTGGTGGATGGCGAGTTCGTCATCAGCCGGGTGACGGTGATTCGTACAACGGCCGAGGTGTAGCGCTGGCCTGGCTCGCCTTGCCTAGCCTAGCCGCCCTGATTGGCTACCCGCTTCTCTTCGTCGGACTTCGAATTTGAAGTGCCGATCACGCCTTGAGCCCGAGTTGGGCTTCAAATTGATGTATATACAAAAACTTGCGTGATCTTGTCCCTCGATTTTCATCAGGGAATGTGTGAGGGCGAATGGTTCTTTGGTGTATCGACCCTGATGTGTTGAAGTCTGTTATTTTGTATATACATAAAGGCTTGGCGATGAAAGGGCTTTCCATCTCGCAAAGTACGGAAAGTAGGTTTGCATCGCCAAGGGCGGGCACAACTTCACGAGGAGAGGCAAATGGACGCTTCAGGCAAGATCAAGTCAAGCGTGGCGAACTGGGAAGACGGGCCGTTGGGCAAGGATGCCCGGCATGTGAAAAGGGCCTCAGGAGACCTGGAGCGACAGATCGATGATGCACAAGGGCTGCAGGCGATTTCCATTCGCCTCGACCGCGAGCTGATCGAGACCTTCAAGCAGATCGCCAAGATCCACAACGTGGGGTATCAGCCCCTGATGCGCGAGGCGCTCAGGCGTTTCGCGGATGCCGAGATGAAAGCCATCCTGACGGCCGTCGCCAATGCCAGCGAAAAGAGCGGCCGTCATGGCGGCAAGCAAACCGTCGAGGTCAACCTGGGCGACCTGCAGCGCAGCGCGGCGTGACAAGCGCTCGCGTGGCGCCCTTCAGCCCCTGCGCCGCAATCGATACACCACCGTATCGAGCGCCGTCAGGCCGCGTTCGAGGAACTTGGGTTCCTTCTCCAGGATATCGCGGCGGTCGATGGCGGCCGTCTCGCTATGCTGGCTGAACAGCCGCAGCACTTCGTCTTCGGCCACCGAGAAGGGTGGGCCATCCATCTTTTCCTGCGCGTATTCGAGCGTGATCACCAGGCTTTGCGCCGCGCGCGGCAGGCGGCCGTAGATGTCGCTGGCATAGCGCTGGCGCATGGCCGGCGGCAGCGCGATCAGCGCCGCGCGGTCGTAGGCGCCGGCGCAGGCGGCCAGGGTGGCGTCCTCCAGGGCGAAGATGTCGCCGCAGACCAGTTCGATGTTGCCGGCCACGTAGTGCCGACCTTGCGCCGATTCATGCACCACGGGCGTCAACTGGTTCTCGCTGAAGAACTGCGTGATCGCCAGTTCCGACAATTCCACTCCCAGTACGCGATGGCCCTGTTGGGCCAGCCACAGCATGTCCAGCGACTTGCCGCATAGCGGCACCAGTACCGTGCTGCCGGCCGGCAGGCCCAGTTGCGGCCAGTACTTCTGCAGCAGCGGTGTCACGCGCGCCTGGTGAAAATGGGTGCGGCCTTCGCGCCAGCGCTCCAGCCAGAATTCTGCTTCCATCCCGTCTCCTTGATGTGTTGTTGAGCGCGCCAGTGCTCAACGCAACAGGTAATCCAGCGCCACGCCGGCAAAGATCGCCGCGCCCAGCCAGTTGTTGTTGTTGAAGGCTGCGAAGCAGCGCATGCGGTCGCGTCCGCGGATGAGCGTGTAGTGATAGACCGCAAAGCCGCAGGCCACCAGCATGCCGGCCGTGAACCACAGCCCCAGGCCGTATTGCAGGCCGACCACCCAGATCAGCGCCAGCGCCACCACGTAGCACAGCATCACGGCCAGCACGTCGTGGCGGCCGAAGGTGATGGCCGAGGTCTTGATGCCGATCTTGAGGTCGTCATCGCGGTCCACCATGGCGTATTCGGTATCGTAGGCCACCGCCCAGAAGACGTTGGCCACCAGCAGCACCCAGGCGGCCAGCGGCACCGTGCCGGTGACCGTGGCGAATCCCATCGGGATGCCGAAGCCGAAGGCGATGCCCAGGTAGGCCTGGGGGATGGCGAAGAAGCGCTTGAAGTAGGGATAGGTGGCCGCAATGATGACGGCGGCCACCGACAATTGCTTGGTCAGCGCATTGAGGGGCAGGATCAGCAGGAAGGACAGCAGCGCCAGCACGCCGGCTACCATCAGCGCCTCCCAGGAGCGGATCTTGCCGGAGGTCAACGGACGCTGTTCGGTGCGCTTGACGTGGCGGTCGAAGTCGCGGTCGGCGTAGTCGTTGATGGCGCAACCGGCCGAGCGCATCAGCGCCGTGCCCAGCACGTAGATCACCAGCACGCGCCAGTCGGGTAGGCCACCGGCGGCCAGCCACAAGGCAATCAGCGTGGGCCACAGCAAGAGGAGGATGCCGATGGGTTTGTGGGCGCGCACCAGTTGCGCATAAAGCCAGAGCCTGTTCATTGCATGTCCGCAAAAAGCAAAGACCGCATTATAATTCGCGGCGCTATTTCCGCATTGTCGTGCTTTTTCGTGAGGCGGCATGGGAAGCCTGGTCCCAGGCTGACATGGCACTGACAAACGACTGACGCCGTCGGCTTTTGCTTGGCGTCAAAGCGTAAATATTATAAAAGCGAACAAAAATTGATTGAGACACCCGGGGGTCGTGCTGCATAGCCGCATGCTTTTGCTTTGCAACGAAACACGGCTGCCGCTAATGTAACGCGGCTGTCATGGTGCGTTGTTAGCATCAAACCCCCTTTTTCCGTGAGGTCCTCCTGATGAACATGATGAAAACACTGGTCGCGACCGGCGTATTGGCGACGATCACTTCTTCGGCCTTTGCCGCCACCGAGATCTCGTGGTGGCACTCCATGACCGGCGCCCTGGGCGAGCGCGTCAACGCCCTGGCCGACGACTTCAACAAGAGCCAGTCCGATTACAAGGTCGTGCCCGTCTACAAGGGGACCTACGACGAATCGATGGCGGCGGCCATCGCTGCCTATCGTGCCGGCAATGCACCGGACGTGCTGCAGGTCTTCGAAGTGGGCACCGCCACCATGATCTACGCCAAGGGCGCGGTCAAGCCGGTCTACGAGGTGATGCACCAGGCCGGCGAGAAGTTCGACCAGAACGCCTACGTGCCGGCGGTGGCGGGTTACTACTCGACCCCGAAGGGCATGATGTCCTTCCCCTTCAACAGCTCCACCACCATCATGTTCTACAACAAGGACATGTTCGCCAAGGCTGGCCTGGACCCCGAGAAGCCACCCGTGACCTGGCAGGAGTTCGTCGGCATGGCCGCCAAGATCAAGGCCAGCGGCGCCTCCTGTGCCTACACCACGACCTGGCAATCCTGGGTGCATTTGGAATCGTTTTCAACCTGGCACAACGTCGAGCTGGCCTCCAAGAACAACGGCTTCGGCGGCCTGGATGCGCGCCTGAAGATGAACAGCCCCCTGCACGTGCGCCACATCGAGAACCTGTCGAACTGGGCCAAGCAGGGCTACTTCACCTATGCCGGCCGCAAGGACGAGGGCAATGCCAAGTTCAACGCTGGCGAGTGCGCCATCATCACCGGTTCCTCCTCGGCCTATGCCGATATCCGCAAGAACGCCAAGTTCAAGTTCGGCGTGGCTGCGCTGCCGTACTACAACGACGTGCCGGGTGCACCGCAGAACACCGTCATCGGCGGCGCCTCGCTGTGGGTGATGAATGGCAAGAAGGCCGACGAGTACAAGGGCGTGGCCAAGTTCTTCAGCTACCTGTCCAAGCCGGAAGTGGCGGCCAAGTGGCACCAGGATACCGGCTACCTGCCGGTCACCAAGGCCGCCTACGAGCTGACCAAGCAATCCGGTTTCTATGAGCGCAATCCGGGTACCGACGTGGCCGTCAAGCAGATGATCGTGAAGACCACCGAGAAGTCGCGCGGCCTGCGCCTGGGCAACTACGCCCAGGTCCGCACCGTCTTCGACGAGGAACTGGAAAACGTCTGGACCGGCAAGAAGACCCCGAAGGAAGCCCTGGATTCGGCCGTCAAGCGTGGCGATGAACTGCTGGCCCGCTTCGAGAAGGCCAACAAGGGCAACCAGTAAGACCGGTTGTCTGATCGCAGCCGCGCGGCCACCCGGCGCGCGGCTGATGGATCCGGCGGTTGCGTGCGTCACCGGCGCGTGCAACCGCCGGATGCCGTTTTCGGTATCCCCCTGAAATATCTGTTCAACCCTCTTTGACGCCGGGCGATCCCCGGCAGGAACGAACGTGGAAAAACGCGCGCGATTCACCTCGAAGTGGTTGCCGTATCTGCTGGTCGCACCGCAGATCATCATCACTTTGCTGTTCTTTTTCTGGCCGGCCATCCAGGCCCTGTACCAGTCCATGCTGTTGCAGGATGCCTTCGGCGGCTATTCCGAATTCGTCTGGCTCGACAACTTCAAGGCCCTCTTCGGCGACCCGACCTACCTGGAGTCGTTCCGCACCACGGCCCTGTTCTCGGCTCTGGTGGCCTTCTTCGGGCTGGCGCTCTCGCTCCTGCTGGCGGTCTTCGCCGACCGGGTGCGCCGTGGCGCCTCGCTCTACAAGACCTTCCTGATCTGGCCCTATGCGGTCTCGCCGGTGGTGGTAGGGGTGCTGTGGATGTTCCTGCTCAGCCCGTCGCTGGGCATCCTCTCGCATGTGCTGACCTGGCTGGGCCTGCCCTGGGACTACATGGTCAATGGCACCCACGCCATGATCCTCATCGTCGTGGCCGCCATCTGGAAGCAGATCAGCTATAACTTCCTGTTCTTCCTGGCCGGTTTGCAATCGATCCCCAAGTCGCTCATCGAAGCGGCCGCCATCGATGGCGCCGGTCCGGTCAAGCGCTTCTTCACCATCGTCTTCCCGCTGATCTCGCCGACCACCTTCTTCCTGTTCGTGGTCAACGTGGTCTATGCCTTCTTCGATACCTTCGTCATCGTCGATGCCACCACCCACGGCGGCCCCGGCAAGGACACCGAGATCCTGGTCTACAAGGTCTTCTCGGACGGTTTCAAGGGCGGCGACCTGGGCAGCTCGGCGGCGCAATCGGTGGTGCTGATGGTGGTGGTGATCCTGCTCACCGTGGTGCAGTTCAAGTACGTTGAAAAGAAGGTGCAATACGCATGAAGACCATGATGATCCTCTCCCGCAAGGTAGCCCCATGATCGAGCGCCGTCCCCTCCTTGATTTCTTCAGCCACGTGGTATTGGTGCTGGGTGTGCTCACCGTGGTGTTCCCGCTGTATGTGGCCTTCGTGGCCAGCACCCAGACCGCCGAGCAATCCGCCTTGTCGCCGCTGTCGCTGGTGCCTGGCGGCGAGTTCGTCAACAACTACAGCGCCGTGCTCTTCAAGGGCGCGGCCGGCCACGTGACCGCACCGCCGGTGCTGCACATGCTGTGGGTGAGCCTGGCCACCGCGCTGATCATTGCCATCGGCAAGATCTCCATTTCCATGCTCTCGGCCTTTGCGATCGTGTATTTCCGCTTCCCGGGCCGGGGCCTGTTCTTCTGGATGATCTTCGTGACCCTGATGCTGCCGGTGGAAGTGCGCATCACGCCGACCTACCAGGTGGTGTCGGACCTGGGCATGCTCAACAGCTATGCCGGTCTGAGCATCCCGCTGATCGCCTCGGCCACGGCCACTTTCCTGTTCCGCCAGTTCTTCCTGACGGTGCCTGACGAGCTGGCAGAAGCGGCGCGCATCGATGGCGCCGGCCCCTTGCGCTTCCTCAAGGATGTGCTGTGGCCGCTGTCGCGCACCAACGTGATCGCGCTGTTCGTGATCATGTTCATCTATGGCTGGAACCAGTACCTGTGGCCGCTGATGATCGCCACCGAGCCGGGCATGTATCCCATCGGCATCGGTATCAAGACCCTGATCTCCGGCGGCGATTCCGCCGTGGAGTGGAACCTCGTCATGGCCACCATGATCCTGGCCATGTTGCCGCCGGGCCTGGTGGTGGTGGTGATGCAGAAATGGTTCGTCAAGGGCCTGGTCGATTCCGAGAAATAATTTAGAACAATCCAAGACAAGCAGACAGACATGGCAGCTATCCATCTCAAGCAAGTGCGCAAGACCTACGGCGCGGGCGCCAAGGCCGTCGATGTGATCCACGGCATCGATGCCGAGATCGCCGATGGCGAATTCATCGTCATGGTCGGTCCGTCCGGCTGCGGCAAGTCCACCCTGCTGCGCATGGTGGCCGGCCTGGAAGACATCAGCAGCGGACAGATCGTCATCGGTGACCGGGTGGTCAATGACCTGGAACCCAAGGAGCGCGACATCGCCATGGTGTTCCAGAACTATGCGCTGTATCCGCACATGACGGTGTACCAGAACATGGCCTATGGCCTGAAGATCCAGGGTCTCCCCAAGGCCGAGATCGACGAGCGCGTGCAGCGTGCCGCCGTCATCCTGGAGCTGGGCGCCTTGCTGGAGCGCACCCCGCGCCAGCTCTCCGGCGGCCAGCGCCAGCGCGTGGCCATGGGCCGCGCCATCGTGCGCAAGCCCGCGGTGTTCCTCTTCGACGAACCGCTCTCCAACCTCGATGCCAAGCTGCGCGTGCAGATGCGCCTGGAGATCCAGAAGCTGCACGCCAGCCTGCGCACCACCAGCCTCTACGTCACGCACGACCAGGTCGAGGCGATGACGCTGGGCCAGCGCATGATCGTGATGAATCGCGGCGTGGCCGAGCAGATCGGCACCCCCGCCGAAGTCTATGCCCGCCCGGCCACCACCTTCGTGGCCAGCTTCATCGGTTCGCCGCCGATGAACCTGCTGCAAGGCCGGCTCTCCGCCGATGGCGCCAGCTTCGAGGCCAGCAAGGGCGGCCAGGCCGAAGCCATCCGCCTGCCCCAGGCAGTCGCCGCAGCAGCAGGTCAGGAACGCATCCTGGGCGTGCGGCCGGAACACCTGCTGCCCATCCTGGACGGCTCGGCGGCCCAGCTTGCGCTGGAGGTGGAACTGGTGGAAGCGCTGGGCGCGGAACTGCTGGTGCATGCCCGCTGCGGCGGCCAGTCACTGGTGCTGCGTTGCCCGGCCAACGTGCCGGTGGCGACCGGCCAGCGCATCGGTGCCTCCTTCGGGGCGGGCGATGTGCACTGGTTCGATGCGCAGAGTACGCGGCGTATCGCCTGAGCTGGGGACTGTTAGTCCTTACCCGGTAAAAAATTAGGCCTCGCACTGCGAGGCCTAATTTTTTTGCATGGTGCAATCGGTTTTGCTCAGCCTGATACGGTCTCGGCATCGGTCAACAACTCCACCCCATTGAGCTTGCACGCCATCACCGCCTTGTGCACGGCATCGATGGCGGCCTGGCGGGTGAAGCTCTTGCGCCAGGCGATCACCACGCGGCGAGACGGCGCCGGGGCGACGAAGGGCACGTAGCGCACCATGCCGTCGCGGGTGTCGGCGTCGGGGATGGAGGCGCGCGGCAGGACCGTCACGCCGATGCCGGAGGAGACCATGTGACGGATCGTCTCCAGCGAGGAACCCTCGAAGGTGCGGGCAATGCCGTCGCCATTGGTGGAAAAGCGCGACATCTCCGGACAGACTTCCAGCACCTGGTCGCGGAAACAGTGGCCGTTGCCCAGCAGGAGCATGGTCTCGCTCTTCAGTTCGCGCGCATCGATTTCCTTGCGCTCGGCCCACTTGTGGTGGCGCGGCAGGGCCACCATGAATTGCTCGTCGTACAGCGGCAGCACGTTCAAGCCATGTTCGGGGAAGGGCAGGGCCATGATGGCCGCATCCAGCTCGCCCTGGCGCAGCAGCTCGATCAGGCGGGTGGTGAAATTCTCCTGCAGGATCAGCGGCATCTGCGGCACCCGCTCTATCATGGTCTTGACCAGCGAGGGCAGCAGGTAGGGGCCGATGGTATAGATGATGCCCAGGCGCAAGGGGCCCGACAGCGGGTCCTTGTTCTGGTTGGCGATCTCCTTGATCGCGGCGGTCTGTTCCAGCACGCGCTCGGCCTGGGCCACGATCTGCGCGCCCAGCGGCGTGACCGATACCTCGGTGCCGCCGCGCTCGAAGATGACCACGCCCAGCTCGTCCTCCAGCTTCTTGATGGCCACCGACAGCGTGGGCTGTGCGACGAAACAGGCTTCTGCTGCATGGCCGAAGTGTTTTTCCCGCGCGACGGCCACTATGTATTTGAGTTCTGTAAGTGTCATGCTGTATATGCCCAATCCATTTCCGGGA
>JAFAMT010000052.1 GCA_019233085.1 Herbaspirillum sp. | reverse complement strand
TCTTCGGCCAGATGCGCGCGGCCCGACATGCGCTGGGCAACATCCGCCGCGACGGTTCGATCACGCTGACCTCCGGCCTGCTGGCACGCAAGGCCGCGCCCGGCGCGCTGGTGAAGGCGAGCATGAATGCCGCCACCGAAATCATGGCCAAGACCCTGGCCAAGGAGCTGGCGCCGCTACGTGTAAACGTCGTCAGCCCCGGCATGGTCGAGACCGGCATGTGGGGCGAGATGAGCGAGGCCGACCGCAAGGCCATGGCCGCGCGTGCCGGCGCCAACCTGCCGGTCGGGCGCGTCGGCCAGGGCCAGGACCTGGCGCAGGCTTACCTGATGCTGATGCAAAACGGCTTCATGACCGGCAGCGTGGTGGACGTGGACGGCGGCGGGCTGTTGTAGGCAGATCATGCATCTCGACCACATCGCCATCGTCGCCTCGGACTCGGACTGCGCCAGCCTGCGCCGCTTCTTCGTCGACGTCGCCGGTCTGACGGAGGGCAGCCGACCGCCCTTCGGCAGCGCCGGGCACTGGTTGTACCTGGATGGCCGGGCCGTGCTGCACCTGATCCAGCGCACGGCGCCCGATATCGATAGCGGCAGCGGCCACGTGCTGATCCGCCCGCCAGCCCGCATCGACCACCTTGCGCTGCGCGTGGAGCACGCCGGCCAGTGGCAGGCCTTGCTGGCACGCCTGCGCCAACACCGGATGCCCTACCTGCTCTCCGGCCACCGGGCACAGCAGGAGCAACAGTTGTTCGTCACACCGGTGCCGGATGTCACCGTCGAGTTCGTCATCCAGACGCAGTGCCTGGCCTGAGGTATGAGGCCCCAGAACGGCTCCCGCCTTGCCGATGAGCAAGGCCGGAAATCAGCAGCTTTTTGCCATCCCCACGTATGAGATGGGGATGGTTTGTGTCAGTATCCGCGAGTCGCTCCAACCGGCGCGACCAACTTACGGGGGTTCAAATGCGTAATCTTTATGTAATGTTGTTATTGCTTGCTTCCCTGCTACCTCTGCCATCGGGCGCGGCCAGCAAGGACTTCAGTTTCCCGGCCGGCTTCCACGGCCAGAAAATCGCTACCAACGGCACCCGCCTGCATGTCCGCGTCGGCGGCCAGGGACCGGCGGTGGTCCTCTTGCACGGCTTCGGCGAAACCGGCGACATGTGGGCGCCACTGGCGGCGAAACTGGCGGCCACGCACACGGTGATCGTCCCGGACCTGCGCGGCATGGGTCTGTCTGACCACCCCGCCAGCGGCTTCGACAAAAAGAATGAGGCGCAGGACATCATCGGCGTGCTCGATGCACTCAAGATCGACAAGGTCGACGTCGTTGCGCACGACATCGGCAACATGGTGGCCTATGCCTTCGCCGCGCAACAGCCCGAGCGCGTCACCAAGCTGGTTCTCATGGATGCGCCGGTGCCCGGCGTGGGCCCTTGGGACGATATCCTGAAGAGCCCCCTGCTGTGGCACTTCCGCTTTGGCGGCCCGGACATGGAGCGTCTGGTCAAGGGACGTGAGCGCATCTACCTCGATCGCTTCTGGAACGAATTCTCGGCCGACCCCAAGCGTTTTGACGAGGCATCGCGTCGTCACTACACCCGCTTCTACGCCTTGCCCGGAGCGATGCATTCAGGCTTCGAACAGTTCCACGCCTTCGACCAGGATGTCATCGACAACAAGGCCTATCTGGCCAAGGGACCACTGCCGATGCCGGTCCTGGCCGTGGGCGGGGAGAAGTCCTTCGGCACGATGATGGAAACCGTGGCCCGTGCCGCCGCCAGCAACGTACAAGGCGCGGTCATTCCAGACGCCGGTCACTGGTTGATGGAAGAACAGCCGCAGGCGACCATTGCCGTGATCGTCAAATTCCTCCAGTAGGAACGGCGGGCAAGCCACCTGCAGATCGGTAACGGCATCGGCGGTGTCTGCTTGCCCAGCCCAATGAAAAACGGCCCGGTCGACCATTCGACCGGGCCGTCTCAGCACCCACGCTTGGTCAGGCCGCGGCAGCAGCAGCCTGGGCAAACCTGGCGCGTGCCTTGTGCAGCTTGCGGTAGCTGTCCAGCAGGCGCTGATGGCGGTCCAGGCCTTCGAGCTTCATGCTGGTGGGCGTCAGGCCATGGAAGCGCACATCGCCCGTCACCGATCCGATGGCCGCATCCATGCGCTCGTTGCCGAACATGCGGCGGAAGTTGGTTTCGTAATCAGCCAGTTCCAGTTCATCGTCCAGTTCCACTTCCAGCACGACGTTCAGGGCCTGGTAGAACAGACCGCGTTCGACCGAGTTGTCGTTGTACTGCAGGAAGGCACCGACCAGGTCATGCGCCTCTTCGAACTGCTGCAGGGCCAGATTGATCAGCAGCTTCAGTTCAAGCACGGTCAACTGGCCCCATTCGGTGTTTTCATCGAAATCGATGCCGATCAGGGTGGCGATGTCCGAGTAGTCATCCAGCTCGTTGTTTTCGAGACGGTCGAGCAAGGCCGCCAGGGCGTCATCGTCCAGGCGATGCAGGTTCAGGATGTCGGCGCGGAACAGCAGGGCCTTGTTGGTGTTATCCCAGATCAGGTCTTCCACCGGATAGACCTCGGAATAGCCCGGCACCAGGATGCGACAGGCCGTGGCACCCAGCTGGTCATACACGGCGACGTAGACTTGCTTGCCCATCTCCTCCAGGATGCCGAACAGGGTCGCCGCTTCGTCGGCGTTGGAATTCTCGCCCTGGCCGGAGAAATCCCACTCTACAAATTCGTAGTCCGACTTGGCACTGAAGAAGCGCCACGACACGATGCCGGACGAATCGATGAAGTGTTCGACGAAGTTGTTGGGCTCGGTGACGGCATTGCTCTCGAAGGTCGGCTGGGGCAGGTCGTTGAGGCCTTCGAAGCTGCGTCCCTGCAGCAGTTCGGTCAGGCTGCGCTCCAGCGCCACCTCGAAACTCGGGTGGGCGCCGAAGGAAGCAAAGACCCCGCCGGTGCGCGGGTTCATCAGGGTCACGCACATGACCGGGTAGACACCACCCAGCGAGGCGTCCTTGACCAGCACCGGGAAACCCTGCTCTTCCAACCCCTTGATGCCGGCCAGGATGCCGGGATATTTCGCCAGGACTTCCTGGGGGACGTCGGGCAAGCAGATTTCACCTTCCAGGATTTCACGCTTGACCGCGCGTTCGAAGATCTCCGACAGGCACTGCACCTGGGCTTCGGGCAAGGTATTGCCGGCACTCATGCCGTTGCTGACGAAGAGGTTCTCGACCAGGTTGGAGGGGAAGTACACCACTTCGCCATCCGACTGCCGGACATAGGGCAGCGAGCAGATGCCGCGCTCGGCGTTGCCGGAATTGGTATCGACCAGGTGCGAAGCGCGCAGCTCGCCGTCGGGGTTGTAGATCTCCAGGCAGTAGGTGTCCAGGATCTCCTTGGGCAGCTTGTCACCGCGCCCGGGCTTGAACCAGCGCTCGTCGGGGTAGTGCACGAAGTCGGCATTGGCGATGTCCTCGCCCCAGTAGGAACCTGCATAGAAGTGGTTGTTGCTGATGCGTTCGAGGTATTCGCCCAGGGCCGAGGCCAGCGCGCTCTCCTTGGTGGCGCCCTTGCCGTTGGTGAAGCACATCGGCGAATGCGCGTCGCGGATATGCAGCGACCACACATTGGGAATGATGTTGCGCCACGAGGCGATCTCGATCTTGATGCCCAGTTCGGCCAGCAGGCCCGACATGTTGGCGATGGTCTGTTCCAGCGGCAGATCCTTGCCCAGGATGCGCGTGCTGGCACCGGCCTCAGGCTTG
>JAFAMT010000487.1 GCA_019233085.1 Herbaspirillum sp. | reverse complement strand
AGCACGCGCCCGGCATGCATGAGCGAGATGCGGTCGCAACGCTGCGCCTCGTTCATGAAATGGGTGGAGATGAAGATGGTCACCTGGTCCTGGCGCGCCAGGTCGATCATCAGTTGCCAGAACATGTCGCGCGCAACCGGATCGACGCCGGAGGTGGGCTCGTCCAGGATCAGCAACTCCGGCTTGTGCACCATGGCCACGGCCAGCGAGAGGCGCTGGCGTATGCCCAGCGGCAGGCTCTCGGGCAGACTGTCGAGCACCTCCAGCAAACCGAAGCGCTGCGCCATCTCCTGCGTGCGGGCAGCGATCTCGCCCTCGGGCACGCGATACAGGCGTGCGTGCAGCACCAGGTTCTGGCGCACGCTCAGCTCGCCATACAGCGAAAACGCCTGCGACATGTAACCCACGCGGGCGCGCGTGGCCATGTCATGTGGATCGACTTCCCGCCCGAACAGCGAGGCCTGGCCTTCGGTGGCCTGCAGCAGGCCGGTGAGCATCTTCATCGTGGTCGACTTGCCGCAGCCGTTGGACCCCAGGAAGCCGAATATCTCGCCACGCCGGATACGGAAATCCACGTGATCGACCGCCACGAAATCACCGAAGCGCATCGTCAGGCCACGCGCCTCGATGGCGATCTCCCCTGCCCCGTCCTCGGCCAGCGGCGTCACCTGGACCGCGTGGTGGTCGCGGCGTTTTTGCTCCGGCAGCAAGGCGATGAAGGCCTGCTCCAGCGAATCGGTGCCGGTGCGCCGATGCAGCTCGGCCGGCGTCCCGGTGGCCAGTACGCGGCCGCCATCCATGGCGACCAGCCAGTCGAAACGGTCGGCTTCTTCCATGTAGGCCGTGGCGACGATGACGCTCATGCCCGGCCGCTGCCGGCGGATGCGCTCGATCAGCTCCCAGAACTGCGCGCGCGACAGCGGATCGACACCGGTGGTGGGCTCGTCCAGGATCAGCAGGTCGGGGTCGTGGATCAGGGCGCAGCACAGGCCCAGCTTCTGCTTCATCCCGCCCGAGAGCTTGCCGGCCGGCCGCGCCAGGAAGGCATCCAGGCCCGTGCCCCGGGTCAGTTCATCGATGCGGCGGCGACGCTCGGCGCCATCCTGACCGAACAGGCGTCCGAAGAATTGCAGGTTTTCTTCCACCGACAGGGTGGGATAGAGGTTCTTGCCCAGGCCCTGCGGCATGTAGGCGATGCGCGGGCAGGCCTGTTGCCGATGGTGGCGCTGCCGCATGTCGCCCGCCAGCACCGACAGCTGCCCCTGCTGCAAGGCGCGCGCGCCCGACACCAGCGACAGCAGGCTGGACTTGCCCACGCCATCGGGTCCGATCAGGCCCACCATGCGCCCGGCCGGGATCTCCAGCGACACTGCATCCAGCGCCAGCGCGGCGCCGTAACGCAAGCTCACCCGCTCCAGGCGCGCTACGCAGGAGTCGCCCGGGGCCGGGGGCAAGGTCATTGCGGGACCTTCACGGCCAATGCGTCAGGCCAGGGCCTGGCGGGATCGGTACGTACCCAGGCCACTCCCGGCAAGCCGGTCTTGACCAGCGCCAGGTGCTTTTGCAGCAGCGCCGGATCGATCTGGGCCTTGACGCGGAACATCAGCTTCTGGCGCTCGCTGGCCGTCTCCACCGTCTTGGGCGTGAACTGCGCGGTACTGGCCACGAAGGACAATCTGGCCGGGATCACATACTGGGGCGCGGCATCGAGCACGATGCGCGCCTCGCTGCCCAGGGCCAGCTTGCCGGCCGTCGCCTCGGGGACGAAGAAGGTCATGTAGACATCGCCCAGGTCCACCAGGTTGAGCACCTTGCCGCCCGAGCCCAGCACCTCGCCGGGCTGGGCGATGCGGTATTGCACGCGTCCGGCGCGGGGTGCGGCCAGGGCGCTGTCGTCGATATCGACCTTGATGCGCTGGACCGTTGCCAGTGCCGCCGTCACGGTAGCACGGGCGCCGCTGACCTGGGTGCGCGCGGCCACCACGGCGGCCTGGGCGGCCGTCACCTGGGCCCGGGATGCCGTCACCGCGGCTTGCATGCCGAGCACGCGGGCGCGGTCGTCATCGAGCTCCTGCACCGATGAGGCCCCTTCCTTGACCAGCACTTCCGAACGCGACAGGCGCCGCCGCGCCGCGTCCAGCTCGCTCTCGCGCTGTGCGCTCTGGGCCAGGGCCGCCTGATAGTCACTCTCGCGCACGGCCACCTGCGCCTCGGCACTGGCCACCGCCGACACAGACTGCTGCTGGCGCGCCTGGGCCTCGTCGCGCTGCGCCTCCAGCGACAGCACCTGCATGCGCGCCAGGGTCTGGCCGGCCGTCACGAAATCACCCTCGTTGACCAGGATGGCATCGACCCGCCCGGCCAGCTTGGTGGCGACATCGACCTCGGTGGCCTCGATGCGGCCGTTGCCACTGGCGAAGCCCTCGCCGGGGCCGGTGTGGTGCAGGTGCTGCCAGGCGTAGGCTGCGCCGCCGGCGAGCAGCACAACGAGCAGCACAACGAGCAAGCCGGCGAGGGCGCCGGAGATCCGTTTCTTGTGATCGATGGAGAGAGTCATGGTCATGAACCCGAACGAGGGAGGAACGGCGAAACGGCCGTGGCTGCGTCGCCCCCGAGGGCCGCATACAGGGCCACCGACGAGGACAGCAAGGCGCGCCGGATCTGCACCAGCTGCTGCTGGGTCGAGAGCAGGTCGCGCTGGGCGTCGAGCACATCGAGGAAAGGCGCGGCGCCGTTGTCATAGCGCAGTGCCGACAGGCGTGCACGCTCGCCCTGCACGCGCACGGCGGTCTGCGCAATGGCCAGTTGCTCGGCCAGGCGCTGGCGCGCCGAGAGCGCATCGGCCACGTCGCGGAAGGCCGCCTGCACGGTCTTCTCGTAACTGGCGACGGCGATATCGCGACGCACCTCCGCCAGGTCGAGATTGTTGCGCAAGCGCCCGGCGGTAAAGATCGGCAGCGAGATGCTCGGCGAGAAGCTCCAGGCGTGGCTGCCATCACGGAACAGACCACTCAGTTCGGCACTGGCGCTGCCCAGGTTGCCGGTCAGCGAAACGCTCGGAAAGAAAGCCGCCCGCGCCGCGCCGATATTGGCATTGGCGGCAATCAAGCGATGCTCGGCCGCCGCCACATCAGGACGACGCACCAGCAACAGCGAAGGCAGGCCAGCCTGCAGGGGTGGGAAAGCCATCTCCAGTGCCGCACGCGCCTGTCCCACGGACAGATCAACGGGGCTACCGACCAGCAGGCTCAGGGCATTGAGGCGTTGTTCGCGCAACTGTTCCAGTTGCGCGCCCAGGGCCTGGGCTTGGGTGAGCAGGGTTTCGATCTGGGTCAGGTTCAGGCGTGAGGTCGCGCCCACCTCGACCCGGCGCGAGAAGATGCGGAAGCTCTCCTGGCGGCTGGCGATGGTTTCCTTTGCGATGGCCAGTCGCTCGTCCAGCTCGGCCAGTTCCAGGTAGGCATCGGCGACCTGCCCCACCAGGCTCAAGGCTGCAGCACGCCGCGTGGCCTCGCTGGCACGGGCATTCTCCAGCGCGGCATCGTCGAGGCTGCGCAAGCGGCCCCACAGGTCGATCTCCCAGGTGCTCAGACCGAGGCCAGCCTGGTAGGCACTGCCGACCAGGGGCTTGCCGGTAAGGTTGAGATCGGCTGGCGTGCGCGAGCGGTCGACCCCGACCTGGGCGCCGATGGCGGGGAACAGGTCTGCGCGCTGGATGCCGTAGAGTGCGCGCGCCTCCTCGACCCGCAAGGCGGCCACGCGCAGGTCGCGGTTGTTGTCGAGCGCCTGCGCGATCAGGGCTTGCAGGCGGGGATCGGTGAAGTAGTCACGCCAGGGCAAGGGCGCGGAGGCGTCCGCGTCGCTGGTCGCGGGCAAGGGATACTGCGCCGCCACCGGCGCGGCAGGCCGCCGGTAGTCCGGTGCCATCGACTGGCAAGCCGCCAGCAGCAAGGGCAAGGCGACCAGGGCGATACGTATTCTCGAAGAGGGATCGCACATCGTAGGCATCGGCAGCGGCGGGAAATGTGGAGACGAAGTTCGTCTTTTGTGTCCACATTATGAAGAGGCTTGTGGGGGCTGCCATTGATGTGCGTCAGGTTACTGACTGATCGGTCGGTAATTTTGTGCGGGCGGGATGATGGGGGTTGTGGTGATTGGGGGATGTTATCGGTGCTGCAGCGCGTGCGCAGGTTTGATGAATGGAGTCGGTCTGCCCTCAGTCGTCCCCGGTATCGGTGTCCTCTGCAGGATGGGTCAGCCGTCGAATCGTCAAGGCGCAGCGCTGCTGAATCAAGGCATTGATTTGCTCAAGCACGGCATGGCCGGCAAAACCTTTGTCTGGCGCTTGCTGAAGAGTTCGCGCAGCGACGGGCAAGGTCTTGGCGATTTCCAGGATGCGTCTCTTGACCAGTGCCTTGGAGAGGCCGGCACGTTCGGCGAACTGCTCCCAGTGCCGCACCTGCACTTCGCTGAACTTGTATTTGCTACCGATTTTCATCGCCATCTTGGACGTGAGTGCCGGATACACCGCTGTCGCAAGCGTGTCGTAGAACGGCGCCAGAACAGGCGCCTTGCCTACATACAGCAAGGAGAAATTCTTGGCGTGCGCATCATGGTTGCCGATCAACGCATTGAAAATCACGTAGTCGACCAGTCGCAGGATATGCGGTGCACTGGGCCGCGTCGCACTACGAACCAGGTCAAAGCACTGCCCCAGATCAGGCCCCCCCTCATTCTGGTACTTCATTTCCGGCACCACGCCCAATGCCTGGCAAAAATCCTCTTGATGCAAGCGTTGTCGCTGCCCTTGAACATCCGTCAGGCGGTCGTAACGTTCCACCAGCAGAAACGAACGTCCCGACACGCAGTGAACTTTTGATCTTGCTGGTTTGAGCTGCATGGCCTCAGCCAAGGCCATGCAAAAACCCTCATTGATCACGCTATCCTCGACGGCGTGAATGGCAGGTTTCAGGATGTGCGAACTCGGCGTGCCGTTGCGGGGCAGCCCGATTCGGGAACCGTCGAAAACCACGGGTAGCTTGTCCTGGGCACCCGCCAGCGAAAGCCGCAAGCCGTCGTTGCCAGCCAGCATGGGGCGACGCGGCAATTCTTCCAGGATCGCAAGGACTTCGTCGTCACTCAACCATTGAATGTCGTCTTTGTGGTGTGGTGTTGGCAGCGCCTGGCCTGGTTCAAGGAAGGTCACGGCGCCGGCGCATTCTCCGCCGATATGATCCAGCAAAGCAAAATCGTTCTGACCAGATACCTGAAATTGTTGCGCAATCAGGCGGCGCATCTGCCCCTCAGGCAGAAGGCCCGCAAAGAAGGGCCGCGCCTTTGCATCATCGAAGGGTTCAGCTTGCAGAGGCAGCGACGCAGACAAGGCAACAGCATCTGCTTGCGTCAACCAAGCGGATGTATAGCAAAACCTCAGTCGGCCATCGACTAGCGCCAACGTGCCAACGCGATGGGCAAAAAGCCAGACCTCTAGCTCATGCGCCATGATTGCCACCGTCATGTTCGTCGCCATTGGCCTGTGACGGCAATCCATTCAACTGGATTTCGCCCCCCAAGGCAGCAATCACCCGCAAGACGTTTTCCAGTCGCAAGGTGGGCTTGCCCACCTCAAGGTCGACGATGAAGCGCACACCAACTCCCGCCGCCAGCGCCAGTTGCGGCTGGGTCAGCCCTAGATGCTTGCGGGCGGCACGCAATGCGAAACCGAGTTCTTGAGGTGATTGAATGGATATCATGATGTGATCAATTTCCCGTTCGGGAAATTATCGGCCACAGCAGATCGGTATGCAAATAATATTTCCCGATCGGGAATGTTATGCATGCCCAGGACAGATAATCACCAAAAATTTCCCGATCGGGAAATAATCTGTACCCATCTTCCTGGTCTGACTTGCGCAGTCAAATGCCGGCCCGATTGCGGTGCGGCATGTGCAAGGGCCTGATGCTGCCGCCCTGGATGAGAATGTTGCCGTCGCCCCTGCCCCTACTGCGCCACCCCCACCTGATCCACATAGTGACGGACCTCGCTGGAGACCGCATCAAAGAGGGCCTGCAATGGCGCCAGGCTCGGCTGGGCGCTCTGGGGCGGCTCTGCGCGCGACTGGATTTCGATGGACTTGAGCATCTCGGTCAGCTCGGCGGCGCCCACCAGGGCGGTCATGCTCTTGAGACTGTGCGCCTCGCGCTTGACCAGCGCGGCTTCGTCGGCAAGGATGGCCGATTCCAGGCGCGCAAACGTGGCCGGCGCGCTCTTGGCAAAGGTACCGAACATGTGCCGGCAAGCGGCGACATCGCCCCCCATGGCGTCGAGCAAGGGCTCGGGGTTGATGTGCTGGTATCGGTTGTCGTTCACGTGATTCTCCCTGTGGCCCGACGCAATATACGCAAATATTGCTTTGCTACCAATAGTTATCGGGTGTCTGCCCCCGTTTTGACAATGATTTCAGCTGTTTAGCCCGATATCCGAAGACTTTCGCTTGGATAGTAACGCAACCAGGGGGCAAAAAAAATGCCGCCCGCAACGCGGGCAGCATGTTCCTGAGGGGGCGATGCGCAATCAGGCAGCGACGCGTTCCAGGCGTTGGACGTTGTCGTCGCCGGCGCCGATCTCGATCTTGCGCGGCTTCAGGGCCTCGGGGATTTCGCGCACCAGTTCGATGTTGAGCAGGCCATTCTCCAGATTGGCACCGACCACCTTGATGTGGTTGGCCAACTGGAAGCGCTGTTCGAAGTCGCGTGCGGCGATGCCACGGTGCAGGAAGTTGACCTCCTTGTCGTCCTTCTGCTTGCGGCCGGTGATCTTCAGGGTTTCGTTCTCGGTCTCGATGTCGATCTCGCTGCGGGCAAAGCCGGCGACGGCCATCGTGATGCGGTATTTGTCTTCGGCCACCAGTTCGATGTTGTACGGTGGGTAGCTGGGCTGATCGGTGCGCTGGGCATTGTCGAACATCTGGGCCAGGCGATCAAAGCCGATGGCGCTACGGTACAGGGGGGAGAGATCAAAAGTACGCATAAAAATATCCTTTCAGTTAAGCGATGTTTTCGTCGCAGACCTCACCATCGAGCATCTGCTGGTACCGATCTAGGGATGCGATTTCGGCTTTTCAAGAGATTTTTTTCAAAAAAAATCGGGATGCGCACATCCCGATTTTCCTTCCGGAAATCCGCGTTCAGCCCCTTGAAAAGTCGCCATCCAGCACCACCGCGAGGCGTTCGCGCTCGGCCCGCACCGCCGCCCCGCCGGCGGCCAGACCTTCCATGCTGTAGAAGCGCAGGTCGTGCAGGCCGATGGTGGCCAAGGCCACCTTCAGGTAGGGCGTGAGGAAATCCGGCTGGCGCGCCGTCGCACCGGTAAAGCGTCCGCCGGAGACGATGCCCACATACACCGGCCGGTCACGCAGCAAGCCGACCTTGCCATCGGGGGTGATGGCAAAGCTGCGCCGTACGCGCACCACGTGGTCGATCCAGGCCTTCAGGGTCGAAGGCAGCGTGTAGTTGTGCATGGGTGTGCCGATGACCACGGCATCGGCCGCGTCCAGCTCGGCGATCAACTGGTCCGACAGGGCCAGGGTGCCAGCGGCCTGGTCGTCATCGACGACCGCGGGCGAGCCCAGCGCCTCGGCATAGGTGGCGTCGACGTGGGGGATGGCGTCGCCATGCAGGTCGCGCACGCTGACGCGGGCACTGCCGCTGCGCGCAACCAGGCGGGCGACGATCTGTTGCGACAGCCACCAGGCATTGGAACCTTGCTGGCGCGGACTGGCTTGCAGATGCAGGATCTTCATGCGGCCCCTCCAGCGGAGCCGACGATGGGCTTGCCGAAGCGCAGCGCGCCGGTCAGCAGGCCCTGGCGGAAATAGAAGCGTTGCGCCAGCGCATTGGCCATGCCTGTGTCGAGTACCAGGCGTACGCAGGCTGCCTGCAGGGCCACGTCCTCCAGCGCCGTGAGCAGCCGCTCGCCCCAGCGCTTGCCGCGCTCGCCGGTGGCCGAGACCAGGTCGTCGACATAGAGGAACTTGCCATACACCAGGTTCTCCTGGAAGCGATAGCCGGCCAGGGCCACGACCTGGTCGCCCTCCCACGCCGCCAGGATACGGTAGTCCTGGCGGGCCTGGCGGCCGATGCGGTCGATGAACTCGTCCTCGTTGTTCAGGTGGGGGCGCAACTCGTGCATGACGGCAAAGCAGGCGCGCTGCTCGACCTCGGTATCGGCATGGCGCAAGGCGATGTCCTCGATGCGCCAGTCGGGGGACCAGGCGCTGGAACCGGTGTGGGCTGGATGATGCATGACTCTCCGTGGAATTGAGGTGTTCGGAAGAGCATCATGCTACGGTGCCGATGGCATAATCAGGAGATCCAAGAAACGAGATTCCGACTAGGCCATGATTTCCTCCGCCAGCGCCGCGCCCCCCTTCCTGAGCCTCAACACCGGCAGCGATGAGCCCTACTATCGCCAGATCTATCATCGCCTGCGCAGCGCCGTGGCCGAGGGCTTGCTGCATCCCGGCGATCGCATCCCCTCGGCGCGCGCCCTGGCTGTCGAACTGGGCCTGGCACGCGGCACCGTGGAGAGCGCCTACTCGCTACTGGCGGCCGAAGGCTATATCGAGGCACGCGGACAGGCCGGCACCGTCGTGGCGGCCGGCGTGCAGACCCGGCCGCCCGGCCAGGCCGCCAGCGCAGGCCCGCCTTCGGCGCGAACGCGCCAGCGCGCGCAGGCGAGGGATGACATCCAGGCCCAGTCATACGGCCCGCGGCCCTTCCAGATGGGCATTCCGGCGCTGGATGCGTTTCCGCGCAAGCTGTGGGCGCGGCTGGGCGCACGCGTGGCGCGTGCCACCCAGCCGGCCGACATGCTCTATCCGCCCATTGCCGGACTGGCACGACTGCGCATCGAAATCGCCCGTTACCTGCAGGTCTCGCGTGGTCTGGTGTGCCGGCCCGAGCAGGTCTTTGTCACGGCGGGCTATCGCGATTCGCTCAACCTGATCTCGCGTGCCCTGTTGCAGCCCGGTGATCGGGTATGGGTGGAAGATCCCGGCTATGCGCCTATCGCGGCCCAGTTGCGCGCGGCGGGCATGCAACTGGTCGGAGTACCGGTCGATGAAGATGGCCTGCAGGTGGCCAAGGGCCTGCAACTGGCGCCGCATGCGCGTGCCGCCGTGGTCACGCCGGCGCACCAGAGCCCGGGCTGCATGGCGCTCTCGCTGCAGCGGCGCCTGGCCCTGCTGGACTGGGCGGCGCGCCAGCAGGCCTGGATCGTCGAAGACGACTACGACGGCGAATACCGCTATGTGAGCCGTCCCCTGCCCGCCCTGAAAAGCCTGGACCGGGACGACCGCGTGCTCTATGCAGGCACCTTCAGCAAGGTGCTGTTCCCGGCGATCCGGCTGGCCTACCTGGTGGTGCCGCTGGCCCAGGTGGAACGTTTCGAACAGACGACGCGGCTGTTCTCCAGCGCCAGCCCGGCCTTCACCCAACACGTGGTCGCCGACTTCATGGCCGAGGGCCATTTCGCCCGTCATATCCAGCGCATGCGCCGGCTCTATGGCGAGCGCCGCGCACTGGCCAGCGCTGGTCTGGCGGAGGTGCTGCAGCCGCATCTGCAGGTACAGTCGCCGCCGGGTGGCATGCATCTGCTGCTACGCCTGCAGGGACGCCGCTCCGATCACGCCCTGGCCGAAAAGATGCGCCAGGACGGCATGTTCAGCCGCGCGCTGTCCGAATGCCTGCTGGCCCCGCGTCCGGGCGTGCCACCCATGCTCATGCTCAGCTTCACCAATATCGAAACCCGGCGACGTGCGCAGGAGCTGGGCGAGCGCATCCTGGCACTGCTGGCATGACATGACATGGCCTAGTCCAAATCATCATTCTTGGCACTTATCGACTAGGCCATAGCAGATCATCATGGCAGCCTTGTTCCCCCCTAGACAGGAAAGCCTTCGCCATGAGCCATCGCATCGATATCTACAAGAACGCCACCGAACCCTACAACGGCCTCTTGGCCATCAACGCCCATCTGAAGAAGTCGGTCTTGCCCGCCGACCTGGTGGAGCTGGTATTCCTGCGGGTGTCGTTGATCAATGGCTGCGCCTATTGCATCGACAAGCATTCGCGCGATCTCCTCAAGAGCGGCATGAGCATCGACAAGCTGGTGCTGGTACCGGTCTGGTACGAGGCCGGCGAGTTGTTCACGCCGCGCGAGAAGGCGGCACTGGCCTGGTCCGAAGTGGTGACCCGCATCGGCGAAACAGCCGCGCCGGACGCCGACTACGAGGCTGTGACCCGGCATTTCAACGAGGCCGAATATGCCGAGCTGACCATGGCGATCGCCCTGATGAATGCCATGAACCGCCTGGCCATCCCCGGCCGCATGACGCCGCAGGCGGCGCGCCAGTAAGATCCGCGTTCAGGCGGCCTTGAGGGCCGCCACCAGTGTGCGTAGCGCGGCGCGGGTGCGGGTCTCCCTGAGGCGGCTATGCAGCATCACCTGGGCCAGCGGCAGCGCCGGCAA
>JAFAMT010000461.1 GCA_019233085.1 Herbaspirillum sp. | reverse complement strand
AATTCGTGTAAAAACAATGTTGTTACAAGTTGCATGAAATGCCTATCCCTCACGCACAACGCAATCACCGTAGCATGCCATGCCAGGTGGGCTGTTTTTCCTCGTGATAGTGCGGGCGCGTCAGCGGCGCCGTCATGACCTTCTCGTCCCCCAGCACGGTCACCGTGGCCAGGCTGGGCGGGCCGTCGTAGCGGCGGCAGGCCTGGGCCGAGTTGCGGTTGTTGTGCATGTCCACCACCAGCAGGCGCTTTTGTTCTTCGCTCATTCCCGGTACCGGCGGCGGTGCCATCACCTTGGGCGGGATCACCAGGGCGTCGCCCGGTTGCACCCAGAGATCGGCCAGGCTGATTTCGTTGACGTATGGGCGCCAGCGCGCCACCGTCACTACCAGCGGATCCGGTCCCTGGGAAAAGAAGATGTGGGCGAAGGCGTGGTACTCCAGGTCGGTGGCGTTCCAGGTCAGCAGCTCGCGGCTGCGGCCATCGCCCAGGTAGGGTGATTCATAGCCGGCCCATTTGCCATAGGTGTAGTGCGCCATCACCAGGCCCTGATAGACAAAATGCAGGCACTGGCCGCTGCGCAGCAGGGTGGCGCCGAAGGCCTGGGCGTTTTCCGGTGTGGCCGGCAGCGGCTCGTAGCGGACTTCCGGTACGCGGAAATCGAATTCGGTGATCTCGTAGGATGGCCAGTCCTTGGGTGTGACGGTGCGACGCCAATGGGCAATGTCACGATAGGTCGCACCCCGTTCCAGTGCGGGTGCTTCCGGGGCCAGCGTGATCAGGTCGCCGATGATGACTTCGCTCTGGTGGCCCACGCCGTCCTGGTTGCACATGTAGGGATACTTGACCGGATCGAGCAAGGCGTGCGAAGGACCGTCGGCAATGAACAGGACGGGGTCGAAATCGGATTGGTCTGGCGGCATGGTTTTCCTTTTTTCAGGCGTGGCAGTGGAAGGGCGCAGGCGATCTTCGCACAGATTGCCGATGACGCCCAATTCATCTGCCCGCCTAGGCGGCCACGCGCCGGATGCGATAGACGCAGCGCCGGCCGCCTGCCGGGAGGTGCTCTTCGCGGGTGATCTCGGCCTGTTGGCCGATCACTTCCCCGAACAGTTGCAATTCCGAGCGGCAGAAGTTCTGGCAAGTGCTGGCGGCGGCGCAGATGGGACAGTGATCCTCGATCAGCAGCCAGTCCCGCCCATCCTTTTCCACCCGGGCCATGTAACCTTCGGCGCTGCGCAGTTCGGCCAGCTTTTCCAGTCTCTTCGGCAGCGAGGTGATGCCGGCGCAATGGCGCTGGTAATCGTTGCGCATCTCGCCTTCGCGCTGGTGGATCAGCTTGTCCAGGCCGGACTCACCAAACAGTTGCCGGATCGAACCGATCAATTGCACCGTCAATTGCGCATGCGTATCGGGGAAGCGCGCATGACCGGCGGCGCTCAGTTCCCAGTCCTGGCGCGGTCGTCCGGCGCGCGCTGGCGTGTCGGCCTGGCGACCGGCGATGAGACCTTCGGCCGCCAGCTTCTGCAACTGCTGGCGCGCGGCCTCGGAGCTCATGCCCAGCTCCCGGGCCAGCTCGGCGGCGGCGGCCGGGCCGCGTGTCTTCAGGCGCAGCAGGATGCGTTCGGCGGTGCTGGGGCCGCCCTGTATCGATTCGCTCATCGGATATTTTCAAAGTTTTTACTTGTTTAATTGCCCGTCTGGTTCTACCATGGCGATGAATTAGCCAAGTATTTGCTTGCATATTATGCCGGGTCCGCTCCGATGTGGATACGGACCTGCCCCGCATCCCGACTTTTTTTGCAAAGGATATGCCATGACGACTTCTCATTCTTCCTCTGCCGATGTCCATCCCGCAGCTGCCGCGGCCTCCTGGGGCGAGCTGCTGGGCCGCCGCCATGGCTGGCGCGCCGTGGCCCTGACCGGCGGCGTAGCCATGCATGCCATCAACGTCCACATCGTCACGACCATCCTGCCGTCGGTGGTACGTGATATCGGCGGTATCGATTATTACGCCTGGAACGTGACCCTGTTCGTGGTGACCTCCATCATCGGCTCCGCCCTGACCGGCAAGCTGCTGGGCCGGCTAGGTGCGCGGCCGGCCTATCTGCTGGCGCTGGCGGTATTCGGCACCGGCGCCCTGCTCTGCGCCAGTGCCGGTGACATGACCTGGATGCTGGTGGGGCGGGCGGTGCAGGGCATTGGTGGCGGCTTGCTGGCGGCCTTGGGCTATGCCCTCATCCCGCTGGTGTTCGAGCAGCGCCTGTGGTCGCGCGCCATTGCGCTGGTGTCGGGCATGTGGGGGATATCGACCCTGCTGGGGCCGGCCGTGGGCGGCATGTTCGCCGCCGGTGGCCAGTGGCGCCTGGCCTTCTTCGCCTTGTTGCCGCTGCTGCTGTTGCAGGCCGCGCTGGTGACGCGGCAACTGGGGCCGCAGGCGGTGCGCGCCGTGGCGGGTGGGCAGCAGGCCATGCCGCTGGGTCGTATCTTGCTGCTGGCCGCCTCGGTGCTGCTGGTGGCGCTGGCGGCACAGGCCAGCCAGGCCTGGATGGCGATGGCCTGCGTAGTGGGTGGCGTGGCCCTGGGCGGGCTGGTGGCGCGTATCGACCTGCACCACCCTGTGAGCCTGCTGCCGCGCGATGGCTATAGCTTGCGCACGGTCATGGGCTGCGTGTTTGCCTGCGTGTCCTTGCTGGTGATGGCCAGTTGCGTGGAGATCTTTATCCCTTACTTCCTGCAGACCCTGCATGGCTATGCGCCGCTGGCGGCGGGGTATGCCACGGCGGCCATGGCGGCGGGCTGGAGCGTGGGTTCGCTCAGCGGATCCGGACACAGCGGCGCGGCGGCGCGTCGCATGATCTGCGCCGGTCCCTGGCTGATGGCGTCGGGCCTGGTCGCGCTGGCGCTGCTGTTGCCGGCGCAGCTGCTGAGCCCGGGCTGGTTCTCTGATGCCCTGATCGTGCTGGCGCTGGCGGCGGCGGGTTTGGGGATCGGCCTGGGCTGGCCGCACCTGATCGCCCGTGCCATGCAGGCGGCGCGGGCAGGGGAGGAAAACCTGACCTCGGCGGCCATCACCACCGTGCAGCTGTATGCCATGGCCATCGGCGCGGCCCTGGCCGGTCTGGTGGCCAACCAGGCCGGGCTGGGCGAACCCGGTGGCGCGCCGGGGGCGACCCGGGCGGCGGCGGTGCTGCTGGGGGTGTTCGCGCTGGCGCCGCTGGCGGCCATCGTGTTGACGCGCCGCCTGGTGCGGCGCAGTTGAGGAGAGGGCGCATGGACTTGCCGCCTGAATTGAGCGAGATCGATTACCACCTGCTGGTGGCCGAGTTCGACATGTTGTGGTCGCGCCGACCCGAGCCCGCCCTGCGCGAGCGCATGGATCAGATGATGCGCTTGATCTCGGCGTTCGAGGAGAGCCGGCGGATGGCCTCTTCGGCCTGAGCCAGTGCCGCCTCGGGCAGGCGCAGGTGGAGGTGGGCCAGGATGTCGTGGCGGCTGCCCAGCAGTTCGTACTTCTGTTGTGCCAGCCAGTGGCGCAATTGCGGCTCGGCCGAGTAGACCACGCCGATCTCGATCTCGGCCTGGGCGATGCGTTCGGTCCGTTCAGCGCTTTTCAGCGCGGTGGCGATGGCATCGGTATAGGCCCGCACCAGCCCGCCGGCCCCCAGCTTGACGCCGCCGTAGTAGCGCACCACCATGGCCAGCACGCCATCGAGTTCGTGATGGCGCAGCACTTCCAGCATGGGGCGGCCGGCCGTGCCGGAGGGCTCGCCGTCATCGGACATGCCCGACTGGCCCCCGGCCATGAGCGCCCAGCAGACATGGGTGGCGCTGCGATGGGCCTCACGCATCCTGCCGATTTCCTGCATGGCGGCCTCGCGTCCGGCCACCGGCATGACGATGCCGATGAAGCGGCTCTTGCGGATCTCCAGTTCGATCTCGGCGCGCTGGGCGAGGGTGTAGGTGGCCATGGCGTGCGGCGACTCAGGCCGGGTCGGTGGCGCTGCCCTTGAGCAGGGCCAGCTCGGCGCGCAGGCCCTGGTTCTCTTCGGACAGGCGCGCCACGCGGCCTTGCAGTGCGGCGATTTCGCGGCGCAGGGTGGCGGTGAGTTCATTTTCCTGGCCTTCTACCAGGGGGATGTCGGTCGCGCCTGTGCCTTCATCACTGCGTGGTGCGCGTGGGGTGCGGGTGGCGGCCTTTTGCTCGCGCACTTTCTTGGCGGCTTCGCGCAACTCCTTCTTGCCGCCGGCTACGGCGCTGACCTGGGCCTCGCTGGGCAGGGTGGCCACAGCGGCTGCCGCATTGATGGAGATGGTGCCGGCCCGTACCGCCTGCACCAGCTCGGGCGCGGCAGTCTTGCGGATGCGGTCGATCTGGCCGATGGTGGCGCTGCTGATGCCGGCGGCACGAGCCATGTCTTCGCGGGTCTTGATGCGGCCGGTGCTGTCATCGGCGTGCCAGGGCGGATCGCCGGCCTGGGAGGTGTCCTCGCCACTGTCGCTGGGCGCCGGTGCGCCGTCTTCGCTGGCCTCGGTCCTGGCCGGCGTGGCTTCGGCCTTGGTGCGGGCGGCGATGATGTCGCGCTTGCGCAGGGCCAGCATGCCGCGCTGGAAGTCCGACACGCTGCGCCGTCCCAGCTGGTTATCGATCATCCACAGCAGCACGTCGTCGAGCGACTTGAAGCTGTCGTTCTGCACCGTCTTGTAGGGCAGGTCGTACTTGCTGCAGATCTCGTAGCGGTTGTGGCCATCGATCAGTACATCACCCCACAGCACCAGCGCATCGCGGCAGCCTTCGGCCAGCAGGCTGCGTTCCAGCGCGGCGTACTCGTTGGGGGTGAGGGGATCGATGTACTTCTGCAGTTCTTCGTTGATGACGATATTCATGGTGCGATGCTGTGCGGGAGGGAGCAGGGGCAGGGGCCGCATTCTACACCACCGGTACGGGCGAGCTCCGGTTGCGGCTGGGGCTTGCAGTAGAATAGAGGGCTTCGTTCCAGCCCTTCTTCCATGCGCATGTCCTTCCGTCTTCCTTTCCGGCTGGCTTCGGCCATCCTCGCCAGCAGCCTTTTGCTGAGCGCCTGCGGTACGTCTTCGTGGATGCCCGGCAGCGCCTCCTCCAAACCGGCCGAGACCGGTACGACCACCACCCCGGATACGCAGAATGCCGGCGCAGCAGGCTCCGCGCCGGTGGTCTCCGGCACGGTACCTTCCACGGTCACGCCGTTGCCGGTGGCGCCGCGCAAGATCCGCATTGGCCTGGCCCTGGGCGGTGGTGCGGCGCGCGGCTTTGCCCATATCGGCGTGATCAAGGCGCTGGAAGCGCAGGGCATCACCGTCGACGTGGTGGCCGGCACCAGTGCCGGCAGCCTGGTGGGCGCACTCTATGCGGCCGGCAACGATGGCTTCGCCCTGCAGAAGCTGGCGATGTCCATGGATGAGGCCTCCATCTCGGACTGGTCGGTGCCGCTGTTTGCCAAGGTCAGCGGCGTGCTCAAGGGCGAGGGCGTGCAGAACTACGTGAACAAGGCCGTCCACAACGTACCGATCGAGAAATTCAAGATCCCCTTTGGCGCCGTGGCCACCGACTTGCGCAGCGGCCAGCCCA
>JAFAMT010000401.1 GCA_019233085.1 Herbaspirillum sp. | reverse complement strand
GCACTCATCACGTTGAAGCCGAACCAGCCCACCGTCAGGATCCACGCACCCAGCGCCAGGAAGGGGATGTTGGAGGGCGGATGCGCGGCGACCGCGCCTTCCTTGCTGTAGCGACCACGGCGCGCACCCAGCAGCAGCACCGCCGGCAGGGCGATCCAGCCGCCCACGGCGTGGACCACGATGGAGCCGGCGAAGTCATGGAACTCTGCGCCGAAGGCCTGTGCCAGCCAGGCTTGCACGCCCAGGTGCTGGTTCCAGGCGATCCCCTCGAAGAAGGGATAGACCAGGCCCACCAGCACCGCTGTGGCTACCAGTTGCGGGTTGAACTTGGAGCGCTCGGCAATGCCGCCGGAAATGATGGCGGGAATGGCGGCGGCAAAGGTCAGCAGGAAGAAGAACTTGACCAGCTCGAAGCCGCTCTTCTGCGCCAGCGTCTCGGCGCCGGCAAAGAAGCTCACGCCATAGGCCACGTAGTAGCCGATGAAGAAATAGACGATGGTCGAGACCGCAAAGTCGGCCAGGATCTTGACCAGGGCATTGACCTGGTTCTTCTTGCGTACCGTTCCCAGTTCCAGGAAGGCAAAGCCGGCGTGCATGGCCAGGATCATGATCGCCCCCAGCAGGATGAAGAGGGCGTCTGCGCCGTTTTTGTGATCGTCCACCAAAAATCTCCCAAAAATTGTGCAAGGAAAGAATAAGAAGCTGCTTCTAAAGCAATTTCCGTTCCATTTTGGTGATTATTTTTCAGTGGTTTGATTCGAAAGGATATTTTCAGTGCGTCAGGTGATTGTCAGTCTGTGGCGTGCACGAATGCTGTGCAATCTGCTGGTCGGGCGAAATCCCGGCTACATTTTGGTGCGGCGCATAAGGCGCCTCGAAAATTTAATGAAAATTGCATCATTTTGCGATTTACGGGCTGCAGGTCAGGCCTGGTCATCAAGCGTTCACGGAACGGTCATACTTGATTGCTAAATTGCAACTCCCCCCTTGCTTCACTTACCTAGACAGGAGTTGCCATGCCAGACCAGAAGTCGCCAGCCGACCACAGCCGACGCCGTTTCCTGCGCGACAGTGCTGCCACCGCCGTGGGCAGTGCCGTCGTGATCACCTCCCCGACCGCCTTAGCCGCGGCGCCGGCCATCGTGACCTCCGAGCGCCTGCGTCCGCAGTTCCCGGGCGGCATCATGAGCGGCGACGTGACGCGCGACAGCGCCATCGTCTGGGCCCGCACCGACCGCAATGCGCGCATGCTGGTCGAATATTCGACCAGCGAGAACTTTGCCAATCCGATCCGCATCGCCGGTCCCATGGCGCTGGCGCGCGAGGACTACACCGCCCGCGTGGACCTGCGCGGCCTGCCGGCGGGGCAGCGGGTCTATTACCGCGTGCGCTTCCAGGACCTGGTGCATGAATCCGCATTGAGTGAGCCCGTCAGCGGCAGCCTGATGGTGCCGGCGTCGGCACAGCAGGGCCAGGCGCGTGATATCACCTTCGCCTTCTCCGGTGACGAGGCCGGCCAGGGCTGGGGCATCAACGAGCAATGGGGCGGCTATCGCGTCTATGAGAGCATGCGTCGCTTCCGTCCCGATTTCTTCATCCATTCCGGTGACCAGATCTATGCCGATGGTCCCATCCAGGCCGAGGTGAAACTGGACGATGGCAGCCTGTGGCGCAACGTCGTCACCGAGGCCAAGTCCAAGGTGGCGCAGACGCTGGACGACTATCGCGGCAACTTCGCCTACAACATGCTCGACGCCAGCAAGCGACGCTTTGCTGCCGAGGTGCCTTTCCTGGTGCAGTGGGATGACCACGAGGTGCGTAACAACTGGTATCCGAGCCAGGTGATCGGCCCGCAGGAAAAACGCTACGACGAGCGCAACATCGATGTGCTGGCCGCGCGGGCGCGCCAGGCCATGTTCGAACACAACCCCTTCCGCATCGACAGTGCCGATCCCTTCCGCATCTATCGCGCCTTCAACCATGGTCCGCTGCTGGAAGTATTCATGCTCGATGAACGCAGCTATCGTGGTCGCAATTCACCCAACCGCCAGCGCGGCGGGCACGATGCCGACTTCCTCGGGCCGCAGCAGATGCGCTGGATCAAGCAGGCGCTCTTGCGCTCGCGCTCGACCTGGAAGCTGATCGCCAGCGACATGCCACTGTCCATCGTGGTGCCCGACCTGAACCCGGATGTGCCGCCCGGCACCTTCGAGGCCTGGGCCAATGCCGACCATGGCAAGCCCTCCGGGCGCGAGCTGGAAGTGGCCGAGCTGCTGCGCTTCATCAAGCAGCACGACATCAAGAACGTGGTGTGGGTGACGGCCGATGTGCACTATGCCTCGGCCACCCACTATTCGCCCGAGCGGGCGCAGTTCACCGACTTCAAGCCCTTCTGGGAATTCGTCGGCGGGCCGATCAATGCGGGCACCTTCGGCCCGGGCGAGATCGATCGTACCTTCGGCCCCGATGTGCGTTTCGTCAGCATCCCGGCCGACATGAAGCAGAACCGCTCGCCGGCGGAGCTGTTGCAGTTCTTCGGTATCGGCAAGATCGATGCAAGGTCGAAGGCACTGACCGTCACGCTGCACAACACCGATGGCAAGGAGATCTACAAGGTCGAGTTGCCGCCCGAGGCGTGATGATGCCGTGAGCTGGAAGACGGGCCAGGTTCAGCCCGGTCCGGCCAGCTTGCGCGAGATGGTAGCGCAGGCTTGCAGCAGCGGCGCCACATAGGCTTGCTGCGGATCGGGCAGGCGCCGGAACAGCGGGATGCTCACGCTCACGCAGGCCACCGGTACGCCATCTGGGCCGACGATGGCGGCACCGTAGCAGAAGATCTGCGCCTCGTTTTCTTCGCGGTCTTCGGCGTAGCCACGCGCGCGGGTCTGTTCCAGGTCTTCGCGCAATGCCGGAAGATCGGTATGGGTGTGTTCGGTGAAGGCTTCCATCTGCAGCGAGCGCATCAGGTTCTCGCGGCGCGTCTCATCGATCCCGGCCAGATAGGCCTTGCCCACCGAGCTGGAATAGAGCGTCACGCGGGTGCCGATGCGCGAGGCCATGCGCACGGCTTGCGGGCTTTCCAGCTTCTCGATGTAGACCATGCTGAGGTCGCTGGGCACGGCCAGGTGGACGGTCTCGCGGGTGACGTCGCGCAACTGGCGCAGGGGCTCGATGGCGGTGGTGCGGATGTCGCTGCGGTCCCAGGCGCGGCTGGCCAGGTTGATGAGGCGCGGGCCGACTTCGAACTGCTTGCTGCGCGGATTTTCCACCACCATGCCTTCGGCCATGAGGGCGGCCAGGATGCGATAGACCGTGGGCCTGGGATAGCCGGAGAGGGCGGCCAGCTGGGCGATGGTGAGCGGTCCATCCTGGTCGGCGATCAGTTGCAGCACCACCATGAACTTGGAGAAGGCGGCGGTGCCGGCGATCTTGGTCGGGTCTTCGGTGGCTTTATCGTGGGCGGACATGGACGCAGGCAGGGTGGAAGCGGAATCGGGGCCGATTATAACGGAGTGCCACGGCAAAAAAGCCCGCGCCGGCGTGGAGCCGCAGGCGCGGGAAAATGGCATGCAATCGTCTCAGGCCACCAGGTAGCCGCCGTCCACCGGGATGATGGTGCCGGTCATGAAGGAAGCGGCGGGTGAGCAGAGGAAGGCCACGACATTGCCGACGTCTTCCGGGCGGCCCCAGCGGTTCAAGGGGGTGCGCGCCAGGATCGGGCCGGCGCGCGCCGGATCGTCCTGCAGGGCCTGGGTCAGCGGGGTGGCGATCCAGCCTGGCGCCACTGCGTTGACACGGATGCCGTCGGCTGCATAGGCGATGGCCAGCGACTTGGTCAGCTGCGCCACGCCGCCCTTGCTGGCGCTGTAGCCGGGGACCAGGCCGCCACCGAAGAAGCTGAGCATGGAGGCCGTGTTGACGATGCAGCCGCCAGACTGCCTTAGCAGCTCGCGGGTGGCCGCGCACACGCGCATGGTGCCGGTGAGGTTGACGGCGATGACCTGTTCGAAGACTTCGGTCTCCAGTTCCGCGCCGCGCTTGATGATGCCGGCGCAGTTGACCACGATGTCCAGTTCACTGAGGCCGGCCAGCGCTGCGCGCACGCTGTCTTCGCTGGCCACGTTCATCTCCACCAGGGTGATGTCGGTGCCGGCGAATTCCTCGTGGGCGAAGGGGGGCAATCCGGCTGCAATCACACGGGCGCCGAGTGCAGCCAGCTGGCGCGCGACGGCGCCGCCTATGCCCTGGGTGCCGCCGGTGACGAGGGCGGTCTTGCCCTGCAGAAGATCGGGAATGAAGCTCATGGTTTTCCTTGTGGATAGCGAGGGTGCAGGGGACTGGCTGGATACCGCCACCGGCAGGCGGCGGCATCGGGTCAGGCGACTGCGTGCAGCGGGATCAGGCGTGGGATTCGATGGGCTTGTCGACCACGAACATGTACACCAGGGCGGCGGCGAAGGCCACGGCGGCGCTGATCAGCAGGGCATTGACGAAGGAGTGGGTCTGGTCCACCACCACGCCGGTGATCACCGGTGCCAGCGAACCACCGAGGTAACCGCCGAAGTTCTGCATGCTGCCCAGCGAGGCCACCAGGCGACGCGGGATGGCCACCGACACCAGCGCCCAGGCGCCACCGGAAGCCATGTTCACGAAGGCCATGGCCAGCGAGATGTAGACGATCGCCATGGTGGTGCTGGGCGTGTAGGCCGCTGGGATGGTGAAGGCCCCCGCGCCGATCAGGCCGGCGCAGATCGGCCACTTGCGGCTGCGGATGGCGGGCATGCCGCGCTTCATCAGGCCATCGGCGATATAGCCCGAGGACAGCATGCCAAGCGTGCCAAAGATGTAGGGGATCACCACCACCCAGCCGGTGCGTGCGATCGAGAGGTG
>JAFAMT010000310.1 GCA_019233085.1 Herbaspirillum sp. | reverse complement strand
AGCGTCTTGGGGTTGCCTTCGGCGTCGATCATCAGGCCGGCATACAGGAAGCCGGAGAAGGGGATGCCATCCTTGGCCATGCCCTGCACGGTGGGCACGATGATCTCGCGCATCACGCGGGCATGCAGCGCCGGGGTGACGATGGGGGCCGGCGAATAGGCGCCCATGCCGCCGGTATTGGGGCCCTGGTCGTGGTCCAGCAGGCGCTTGTGGTCCTGGCTGGTGGCCAGCGGCAGGATATTCTTGCCATCGACCATGACGATGAAGGAAGCCTCTTCACCGGCCAGGAACTCCTCGATCACCACGCGCGCACCGGCGTCGCCCAGCTTGTTGTCGGAGAGCATCATGTCCACGGCCGAATGGGCTTCTTCCAGTGTCATGGCGACCACCACACCCTTGCCGGCAGCCAGGCCGTCGGCCTTGATGACGATGGGCGCGCCCTTCTTGGCGATGTAGTCGTGGGCGGCAGCCAGGTCCGAGAAGGTCTGGTACTCCGCCGTGGGGATCGCGTGGCGATGCATGAAGGCCTTGGCGAAGTCCTTGGAGCTTTCCAGCTGCGCGGCTTCGCGGGTGGGGCCGAAGATCTTCAGGCCTCGGGCGCGGAAGACGTTGACGATGCCGGCCGCCAGCGGACCTTCGGGGCCGACCACGGTCAGTGCCACGTGTTCCTTCTCGACGAAGTCGGCCAGGGCCACCGGGTCGGTGATGGCGACGTTCTCCAGGCGCTCGTCGAGCGCAGTGCCGCCATTACCGGGAGCGACATAGACCGTCTGGATGCGCGGCGACTTGGCAATGGCCCAGGCCAGCGCATGTTCACGGCCACCGGAGCCAACAACTAGGATTTTCATGGGATATGGGAGTAAAAGTGGCGATTCGGGGCAATTATTCTTCGATCACGGCATTGGTGTAGAGCTCCTGGGTATCGTCCAGGTTCTCCAGGGCGTCCAGCAATTTCTGCATCTTCACGCCTTCCTCGCCGGTAAACACGGTCTCGGTCGAGGGCTTCATGGTGATCTCGGCGACTTCGGCCTTGAAGCCGGCCGCTTCCATGGCGGCCTTCACGGCCGAGAAGTCGTTGGGGCCGGTCAGCACTTCGATGCCGCCTTCCTCGTCGGTGATGACGTCTTCGGCGCCGGCTTCCAGCGCCGCTTCCATGACGGCGTTCTCGTCGGTGCCGGGGGCGTACATCAGCTGGCCACAGTGCTTGAACAGGAAGGCCACCGAGCCCTCGGTTCCCATGTTGCCGCCGAACTTGGAGAAGGCGTGGCGCACTTCGGCCACGGTACGCACGCGGTTGTCGGTCATGCAATCGACGATGATGGCCGCGCCATTGATGCCGTAGCCTTCGTAGCGCACTTCCTCGTAGTTCACGCCGTCCAGGGCGCCGGTGCCGCGCTGGATGGCGCGGGTGACGTTGTCCTTGGGCATGTTGGCGTCGGAAGCGCGGTCCACTGCCAGGCGCAGGCGCGGGTTGGCGTCCGGGTCGCCGCCGCCCATGCGGGCAGCCACGGTGATTTCCTTGATCAGGCGCGTCCAGATGCGACCACGCCTTTCATCCTGACGGCCTTTACGGTGCTGAATATTGGCCCATTTGCTGTGTCCAGCCATGTTGAATCTTTCGTGCGAGATGGTGAGGCCAGAAGCGTTCCGTTGCGCGCCGCTGCGTCCATCCGGGAGCGGGCCGCGAAGACGGGCGCCGCCGGCAACGGATCGGTGCAGAAGAGGGCAAAGCACAGGCAGGCCCCATAATGGACGTCTGCCGCTACGTTCTGACTATAATCGGGCGGGCATTTTACCATACCGCCAACCCGTGATTTCCGCCTAGCGAGGCTTGCCGACATGATTAATCCACTTCCCATCGCCATCCAATCCGGCCATTCCGGCGGGCAACTGTGCCTGCTGCCGCAACTGGCCAACCGCCACGGTTGCATCACCGGCGCCACCGGCACCGGCAAGACCGTGACCTTGCAGGTGCTGGCCCAGGCCCTCTCGGAGATCGGCGTGCCGGTCTTCATGGCCGACGTCAAGGGCGACCTGTCGGGCCTGGGCAAGGCCGGCAGCGCCTCGCCCAAGGCGCGCGAGCGCCTGGCCCAGCTGGGCCTGCCGGAGCCTGCCTGGGCTGCTGCGCCGGTGGCGTTCTGGGATGTCTTCGGCGAGCAGGGCCATCCGGTACGGGCCACCATCTCCGACATGGGCCCGCTGATGCTGGCGCGCATGCTCAACCTCAACGACACCCAGCAGGGCGTGCTGCAGCTGGTGTTCAAGATCGCCGACGACAACGGCCTGCTGCTGCTCGATACCAAGGACCTGCGCGCCATGCTGCAGCATGTGGGCGAGAACGCGGCGCAGTTCAAGACCGAATACGGCAACATCTCGGCGGCCAGCATCGGCGCCATCCAGCGCGGCCTGATCGGCATCGACGAGCAGGGCGGCGACCGCTTCTTCGGCGAGCCCATGCTCGACATCGCGGACTGGATGCAGACTGACGGCCAGGGCCGTGGCGTCATCAACATCCTGGCCGCCGACAAGCTCATGAATGCGCCGCGCCTGTATTCGACCTTCCTGCTGTGGATGCTCTCGGAGCTGTTCGAGCACCTGCCCGAGGTGGGCGACCTGGACAAGCCGAAGATGGTCTTCTTCTTCGACGAGGCCCACCTGCTCTTCGATGAAGCCCCCAAGCCGCTGCTGCAGAAGATCGAGCAGGTGGTGCGCCTGATCCGCTCCAAGGGCGTGGGCGTGTATTTCGTCACCCAGAATCCGCTGGACATCCCCGACACCGTGCTGGGCCAGCTGGGCAATCGCGTGCAGCACGCCCTGCGCGCCTATACCCCGCGCGACCAGAAGGCCGTCACCGCCGCCGCCGAGACCTTCCGCCCCAATCCCCAGCTCAATACCGTCCAGGCCATCACCGAGCTGGGCGTGGGCGAGGCCCTGGTGTCCTTCCTGGACGAGAAGGGCCGGCCCAATGTGGTCGAGCGCGGCTACATCCTGACCCCGTCCTCGCAGATCGGCCCGCTCACCGCCGACGAACGACGCGCCCTGATCGCTTCCTCGCTGGTGGCTGGGGTCTACGAGCAGGCGGTCGATCGCGAGTCGGCCTATGAGCGCCTCAAGGGCCGGGCGGTGCAACAGCCACAGGCCGTACCGTCATCCCCGGCAGTACCCGATCCGGCTCCGGTGGATGACAATGCCTGGGGCGCCTCGGCCGGTCGCAGTGCACCGGCTCCTGCGCCGGCTCCGCGCCCCACCGGCGGCAGCCGCATGCCACCCGCGACTGCCCCCGCGCCGCAACCGGCGCCGGCCGATGGCGGCGGCCTGGGTGACCTGCTCAAGGATGCCGCCGGCGGCATCTTCGGCAATGGCGGCGGCAGCCGTCGCAGCGATTCGCCCTTGCAAGCCATGGTCAAGTCGGCCGCCCGCAGCATCGGCTCCCAGGTCGGGCGCGAGATCATCCGCGGCGTGCTGGGCTCGCTGATGAAGAAACGATGAAGACGCATTGATCGTCACGGATGCGACCGTCCCCGGCACCCGGCCGGCGGACGGTTTACAATCGCGGCCATGATCGCCGCCACTCCCCATTCAGCACCGCGCCAGGCTTTCCTGGGTGGACTCGTCCTCGCCATCGTCGGCGCCATCTTCTTCTCCGCCAAGGCCATCGTGGCCAAGCTGATGTACCGCTACCACGTCGATGCGGTCATGGTGATCACCCTGCGTATGGTGTTTTCCTTCCCCATGTTCGCCGTCGTGGCCGTCTGGAAGGCCCGCACCCAGCCGCCGCTGGCGCGCGCCGACTACCTGCGCATCCTGGTGCTTGGCCTGATGGGCTACTACCTGTCGAGCTTCCTCGACTTCCTCGGGTTGCAATACATCTCGGCCGGGCTGGAGCGGCTGATCCTGTTCCTGACGCCTTCCTTCGTGATGCTGATCGCCTTTTTCTTCTTCAAGCGCAAGGTCGGCTGGATCGAGTGGGCAGCCCTGCTGGTGTCCTATTTCGGTACCGTGCTGGTGCTGCAGCACGACCTGCACGCCGGTGGCCGCGACGTCATCCTGGGCAGCCTCTTGGTGCTGGGCTCGGCCTTGAGCTACTCGATCTACCTGATTTCCTCGGGCGAGCTGGTGCGCCGCGTGGGGGCGGTACGACTGGTGGCTTACGCCATGTGCGTCTCCAGCGTGGCCTGCGTGATCCAGTTCTTCGTGCTGCGCAGTCCCGGTGAACTGCTGACCCAGGCCGCCGGCGTCTATCAGCTCTCGCTCTTCAATGCCGTCTTCTGCACCGTGCTGCCGGTGTTCCTGACCATGGTCGCGGTGGCCCGCATCGGCGCGCCCACGGCGGCCCAGGCCGGACTGGTCGGGCCGGTCTCGACCCTTTTCATGGGGGCCGTGCTGCTGGACGAGCCCATCACCGGCATCCAGTTGCTGGGCACCTCGCTGGTGCTGGCGGGGATGTGGCTGCTCTCGCGCAAGAAGACCTGAGGCGTTCTATACTGCCCCACTGAGAAATTTCCCCGCATTGCGCCCAGCGCGAACCCGATAACAAGGAGACCCAGATGGCAAAAGCAATCCGCATCAGCAAGACCGGCGGCCCCGAGGTGATGGAATACGTCGACGTCGAAGTCGGCGAGCCCGGCCCCGGCGAGGTCCGTATCCGTCATGCCGCCGTCGGCCTGAACTTCATCGACTGCTATTTCCGTTCCGGCCTCTATCCGCAACCGCTGCCGGCCGGACTGGGCCAGGAGGCCGCCGGCACCATCGAAGCCGTCGGCGCCGGCGTGAGCGACTTCAAGGTCGGGGACCGGGTGGCCTATGCGGGCCGTCCCAACGGATCGTATGCCGAAGCGCGCGTGATGCCGGCCGATATCCTGGTCAAGCTGCCCGATGCGATCAGCTTCGACACGGCCGCGGCCATGATGCTGCAGGGCATGACCGTGCAATACCTGCTGCGTCAGACCTATGCGGTCCAGCCGGGCGATACCATCCTGTTCCACGCCGCCGCCGGCGGCATCGGCCTGATCGCCTGCCAGTGGGCACGCGCGCTGGGCGCAAACCTGATCGGCACAGTCAGCAGCGATGAGAAGGCGGCGCTGGCCAAGGCCCATGGCGCCACCCACGTCATCAACTACAAGACTGAGAACTTCGTCGAGCGCGTCAAGGACATCACCGGCGGGCGTGGCGTCCAGGTGGTGTATGACTCCATCGGCCGTGACACCTTCATCGGCTCGCTGGATTGCCTGCGTCCGCGCGGCATGATGGTCAGCTTTGGCAATTCATCCGGTCCGGCGGCACCGTTCGCGGTCTCCGAGCTGGCCTCGCGTGGCTCGCTCTTCCTGACCCGTCCGTCACTGGGCAATTACACCTCCACCCGCGCCGAACTGGAGGCCACGGCGGCCGACCTGTTCGCCGTCGTCGAGAGTGGCCAGGTCAGCATCGAGATCAACCAGCGCTATGCCTTGAAGGACGTGGCCCAGGCCCATGCCGACCTGGAAGGACGCAAGACCACCGGTTCCACCATCCTGGTTCCCTGAGCCTCGCGCGGAGCCACCATGGACAAGCCGCAAGACGACAGCCCACAGGACAATCCGATGCGCCATCCGCCCGAGCAGGCCAGCGGCAGCGATGGCACGCCCAAATTCGGTCGCCTGCTGCTGGTGCTGATCAGCGCGGTATTGCTGATCGTGGTCATCACCTTTGCCAGTGAAGCCTATTTTTCTTAGATGAAGTCGAATTACTTCTGGATGTCTCTCGCAAGTTATCGGTAATTGCCGCGAAAAATGCGTCGTTGGCGCATTTTTCCCTGGCTTGGCCGTCAAATGCACCCCTGCTGCCCATCATGTTGACCTTGTTCACGATGGCGCCGCAGGGGTGAATTTTTTGGCGGGAGAGGGAGATGGGATGGATTTCGCACGCCAGGCTGCGCGTATGCCTGGGCATGGTCATCGCCTTGTTGGCGGGGACGTCGGCGGCGGAAACGGGCGTGAGCCAGACCGAAGTGTTGCTGGGCCAGTCTGCGCCTTTTTCAGGGCCGTCGGCAGAAGTGGGGCGGGATTTCCTGGTCGGCGCCCAGACCTATTTTTCGCAGCTCAATGCCCACGGCGGGGTGCACGGGCGCCGGGTGCGGCTCTTGAGCCTGGACGACCGCTATGAGCCCGAGCATGCCCTGGCCAATATCCAGCAACTGGTCTGGCGCGACAAGGTGTTCGCCCTGTTCGGCGTCTCGGGCACGCCGACGCTGCTGGCGGCGATGCCGGCCATCAAGGAGTCGGGCATTCCCTTGTTCGCGCCGCTATCGGGTGCGCAGGCCTTTCGCGAACCCTTCAATCGCCAGATCTTCCATATCCGCGCCAGTTACGCGCAGGAAACCGATTTCCTGCTGCGCCAGCTGCAAAGTACCGGGCGCCTCAAGGTGGCGGTGTTCTACCAGAACGACGAGCTGGGCAAGAGCATGCTCGATACCCTGCGCCAGCGTGCGCTGATCTACGGACTGACGCTGGTGGGCAGCGCCGCCATCGAGCGCAACAGCGTCGCCGTGCAGGCGCCGGCCGAGGCATTGCTGAAGGTGAAACCCGATGTGGTGATCCAGGTGGTGTCCTACCAGCCGGCTGCGGCGCTGATCACGCGCATGCGCGAGGGCGGTTACCTGGGCGGCTTTTCCAACTATTCCTTCGTGGGCAGCGTGTCGCTGGCGGCGCGCATCCGCCAGGGCGGGGCGGGGGTGGAGATCACGCAGGTCGTGCCCTTTCCCAACAAGGCGAGGCTGCCCATCGTCTACGAATACCAGAAGGCCGTCGCGCATACCCCCGGTGCAGCCTGCAACTTCGTCGGCCTGGAAGGCTATATCGCCGCGCGTGCGCTGGCGGAGGGCCTGCGGCGGGCCGGTCGCGCACTCACCCGAGAAGGCCTGATCAGGGCGCTGGAGACGATCACCCCGGAGAACTACGACGGCGGCGGATTCTTCCTGCATTTCCAGCGTGGCAACCACAACGGCTCGGACTTCGTCGACCTGACCGCCATTGGCAGGGGCGGGCGCTTCCTGAACTGAGATCGTCTTGCCTGAGCCGCAGCCGCTCAGTCGACCGGCTCGCCGTTCTTGTCCACCTTCATCGAGATATGACGCGTCACCCCGCTGGGCCCGGGGAAGTCCGCAAATGCCGCCCGCACCATGTAGGGCATGGCGGCGGCCAGGCCGGCGCGGTTGCCATCGCTGTCGACCACCACGTCGAAGAGCTTCTTGCCATCGGATACCGAAGAGATACCGATCTGCAGCCGGCGCAGGAACACGGGATAGCTGGTGGTCTGCAGGGGGCCGCCGTTCCAGAAGGGATCATAGAATGGGCCGTAGGGGCCGTAGGGCCCATAGAAACCATAGGGATGCGGCCCGAAGCGGCCCCAGCCGGGCGGCGGTCCATAGAAAAAGGGATCATAGGCCGGCCGGGTCACCACCACCTGTTCGGTACTCATGCCATAACTGACGTTGACGCTCAACTGGGCCGCCTGGCGGTCCCGGGCCTCGGTAAAGCCCAGCACTTGCAGCTCCTGGCGGATCAGGCCGGTGTAGTTGTCATATTCCAGGTTGTTCTGCTGCTCCGGCGTGGGAGCAAAGACATAGCTGCGCCCCGCTGTCTGCGGCGGCCAGGCGTGGAAGGACGTGACATTGCTCTCGATGACCGAGGCGCAGCCGGACAGCAGCAGGCTGGCAGCCGCGAGGAAGGGATAAAGCCAGCGTTTCATGAAGATACTCCAGTCAAAAAGGCCATCCGGGCGTCGGGCTGGGCTGCCTGTGGTCGGGGAAGGGGCGGTATGCGCACGTTAGGACCGTCGGCCGGGGCTTTCTATCCCGCCTGCCCCATTCTGGCGCACATTGCTCTGGCGTTATTGTAGTGCGCTAATGCGGTGCCGTCGCCAACGGTCATGGCGAACCATCGTCGCATGAACGGGTCTGTCAGGGAGCCGTCGGACGGATTTCCATCCGCGCCCGGCGGGATGATTGGTAAAATCGGGTCTTTGCTGCAGTTGATGACATTTTTGCGGCACGCTGAAATCCGCGACAACCCGCTATAACCCCTTATTACCCGCGTTTTCATCTCCATTTCCTATCCCGGACAGGCTTCCATGCGCACCGATACGCCCCAGACGATCTTCCGTAAAGACTACGCCGCTCCCAATTATCTGGCCGACACCGTCGAGATGGGTTTCGACCTCGACCCGGCGGCCACCCGCGTGGCCACCCGCCTCACCATGACCCGCAACCCGGCCGCCAAGGGTCGCGACCTCGTGCTCTTCGGCGAGGAGCTGGAACTGGTGGCCCTGCGCGTGAACGGCAAGACGCTGTCCCAGGACCGGGGCGATTTCCGCCTGGCCGGCGGCGTACTGACCATCCCCGCCGCCCCGGCCAAGGCCGAGCTGGAAATCGAGACCCTGATCCATCCCGAGCGCAATACCTCGCTGATGGGCCTGTATGTCTCCAACGGCAACTTCTTCACCCAGTGCGAAGCCGAGGGCTTCCGCAAGATCACCTATTTCCCCGACCGCCCGGACGTGATGGCGAAGTTCACCGTGATGCTGCGCGCCGACAAGGCCCGTTATCCGGTGCTGCTCTCCAACGGCAACCTGATCGAGGAGGGCGACCTGCCCGACGGCCGTCACTATGCCAAGTGGGAAGACCCGTTCAAGAAGCCGTCCTACCTGTTCGCCCTGGTGGCCGGCCAGCTGGTCTGCCAGCAGGAGACGGTGCGCCTGCATTCGGGCCGCGATGCGCTGCTGCAGGTCTGGGTGGAAGAAGGCAACCTGGACAAGACCCAGCACGCCATGGATTCGCTCAAGAACAGCATCACCTGGGACGTCGAGCGCTTTGGCCTGGACCTGGACCTGGATCGTTTCATGATCGTCGCCGTGGGTGACTTCAACATGGGCGCCATGGAAAACAAGGGCTTGAACATCTTCAACACCAAGTACGTGCTGGCCAACCCGCGCATCGCCACCGATGTCGATTTCGCCAACATCGAAGCGGTGGTCGGCCACGAGTATTTCCATAACTGGACCGGCAACCGCGTCACCTGCCGCGACTGGTTCCAGCTCTCCCTCAAGGAAGGCCTGACCGTCTTCCGCGACCAGGAATTCTCGGCCGACATGATCGGCAGCGACAGCGGTCGCGCCGTCAAGCGTATCGACGACGTGCGCGTGCTGCGCCAGGCGCAGTTCCCCGAGGATGCCGGTCCGATGGCGCATCCGGTGCGGCCTGACTCCTACGTCGAGATCAACAACTTCTACACCGTCACCGTCTATGAAAAGGGCGCGGAGGTGGTGCGCATGTACCAGACCCTGCTGGGCCGCGAAGGCTTCCGCAAGGGCATGGATCTCTACTTCAAGCGCCATGACGGCCAGGCCGTGACCTGCGACGATTTTCGCGCAGCCATGGCAGACGCCAATGGTCGTGACCTCTCGCAGTTCGAGCGCTGGTACAGCCAGGCCGGCACCCCGCTGGTGCAAGCCAGCGTGGACTACGATGCCAAGCGCAAGACCCTGACCCTGACGCTGGAGCAGAGCTGCCCGGCCACCCCCGGCCAGAAGAAGAAACAGCCCTTCCACATCCCGGTCGCCGTCGGCCTGCTGGATGCCCAGGGGCGTGACCTGCCGCTGACGCTGGAAGGCGAGAAGAAGGCCGGTGCCACCACCCGCGTGCTGGAGCTGACCAAGAGCAAGCAGAGCTTCCGCTTCACCAACGTGGCCGAAAAACCGGTGCCCTCGCTGCTGCGCGGCTTCTCCGCGCCGGTGGTGCTGCAGTTCGAATACAGCGATGCCGAACTGGCCTTCCTGATGGCCCACGACAGCGATGCCTTCAACCGCTGGGAAGCCGGCCAGCGCCTGGCCATGCGTCGCCTGCTCAACCTCACCGTGGCCGTGCAGGCCGCGCGCCAGTCGGGTCACGTGGTGGCGGTGGATACGGTGCTCAACAATATCGAGCACGATGGCGCCCTGGCCGAGGCGCTGCGTGCCACGCTCAAGGATGCCGCGCTGGATCCGGCCTTCCGCGAGCTGGTACTGACCCTGCCCTCGGAAACCATGATCGCCGAGCAGATGGAAGTCATCGATCCGCATGCCATCCACGTGGCACGCCAGTTCCTGCGCCGCTCGCTGGCGCGCGAACTGCGCGAGGACCTGCTGGCGGCCTACCATGCCAACCAGACGCCGGGCGACTACAGCCCCGATGCCGCTGCCTCCGGTCGCCGTGCCTTGAAGAACGTGGCCTTGTCCTACCTGGCCGAACTCGATGATGCCGAGGCCATGGCACTGGCGCAGCAGCAGGACGCCGCCGCCAACAACATGACCGATCGCCTGGCTGCACTGGCGGCCATCCTCAACAGCGCCGCACCGGGCAAGAGCGAGGCGTTGCAGCGCTTCTACACCGAGTTCGAGCAGGAAGCCCTGGTCATCGACAAGTGGTTCACCCTGCAGGCCACGGCCCGCAATGCCGACGTCAATACCGTGCGCACGCTGGCCGCGCACCCGGCCTTCACGCTGAAGAACCCGAACCGTGCTCGCAGCCTCATCTTCAGCTTCTGCAATGGCAATCCCTCGGCCTTCCACGCCCCGGATGGCAATGGCTACAGCTTCTGGGCCGAGCAGGTCATCGCCCTCAATGCCAGCAACCCGCAAGTGGCCGCACGCCTGGCACGCAGCCTGGACCGCTGGCGCAAGTACACGCCGGCCCTGCAGGAAAAGATGCGCCTGGCCCTGCAACAGGTGGCCGCCGCGCCCAAGCTCTCGCGCGATGTCTCGGAAGTCATCAGCAAGGCGCTGGCCAACTGAGCCACTTATTTTTTATATCTTTTATATATTTATAAACAAGGAAGACCATCATGAAACGCATCAGCCTGACCCAACACCTGATTGAGCAGCAACGCCTGCACAACAAGATCCCGTCCGAGCTGCGCCTGTTGATCGAAGTCGTCGGCCGTGCCTGCAAGTCGATCTCGCACGCGGTCGGCAAGGGCGCGCTGGGCGAGGTGCTGGGCAGTGCCGGCAGCGAGAACGTGCAGGGCGAAGTGCAGAAGAAGCTGGACGTGATCTCCAACGAGATCCTGCTGGAAGCCAATGAGTGGGGCGGCCACCTGGCGGCCATGGCCTCCGAGGAGATGGAGACTATCCACCGCATCCCCAACCGTTATCCCAAGGGCGAATACCTGCTGATGTTCGATCCGCTGGACGGCTCTTCCAACATCGACGTCAACGTCTCCATCGGTACCATCTTCTCGGTGCTCAAGGCCCCCGAAGGCATGACCGAGCCCAGCGAGCAGGATTTCATGCAGCCCGGCACCAAGCAGGTCGCCGCCGGCTATGCCGTCTATGGCCCGCAGACCGTGCTGGTGCTGACCACCGGCGACGGCGTGCACTGCTTCACGCTGGACCGCGAGATGGGCGCCTGGGTGCTGACCCAGAAGGATATCCGCATCCCCGAAGACACCAAGGAATTCGCCATCAACGCCTCCAACCAGCGTCACTGGTTCCCGCCGGTCAAGCGCTACGTCGATGAGATGCTGGCTGGCGTGACCGGCCCGCGCGGCAAGGACTTCAACATGCGCTGGATCGCCTCCATGGTGGCCGACGTGCATCGCATCCTCAATCGCGGCGGCATCTTCATGTATCCGGCCGACGCCCGCGAACCCAACAAGCCCGGCAAGCTGCGCCTGATGTACGAAGCCAATCCGATGGCCTTCATCGTCGAGCAGGCCGGCGGCGCCGCCACCGATGGCCAGCAGCGTATCCTCGACATCCAGCCGGAAAAGCTGCACCAGCGCGTGGCCGTGTTCCTGGGCTCGAAGAATGAAGTCGATCGCGTGACCGGCTATCACAAGCAATAAACTGCAGTCAGCGGCAGGGGAAGTCTGCACCCTTGCAAGAGATGCCGCCCGGCCTGCGCCGGGCGGTTTTTTTTTTGACGGCGCTGCGGGCGCTTCATTGTGGTGCCGTGGGTATCCCGGCCTGTGCCTGCCGCACCTGGTTGCGGCCGCCATGCTTGGCCTCGTAGAGCGCGGCGTCGGCGCGGCCTACCAATTCTTCCAGTGAGCGGGCGCATGCGGGCAGCAATTCCATGGCACACACGCCGGCGCTGGCCGTCACCACCCCCACCGGATTGCCGCGATGGGGCAGGTCCAGCGCCTGGATGCCGGCACGGATCTTCTCGGCCACCTGCATGGCACCGGCGGCATCGGTGTCGGGCAGCAGCATCAGCATTTCCTCGCCGCCATAGCGCGCGGCCAGGTCGCCCGGACGGCGCTGGCGTTCCTTCAGGACCGCAGCGATGCGGCGCAGGCATTCATCGCCTGCCTGGTGGCCGTAGAGATCGTTGTACTGTTTGAAGAAATCCACGTCGATCATGATCAGCGAGAGCGCCGAGCCGCTGCGCAAGGCGCGGCGGAATTCGGCTTCGAGCACGGTATCGAGATGGCGCCGGTTGGCCAGTCCGGTCAGTCCGTCCTGATGCGCTAGCGCTTCCAGCTGCTGGTTGGCCTGGTGCAGTTCGCCCATGACCTGCAGCGCCCTGTCCTCTGCGGCCAGGCGCAGTTCGATCTGCCCGATCAGGCGCCAGCCGAACAGGCCGATGATGGCCAGCAGCAGCATCACCGCAGCGGCGTAGAAGATGGTCTGGTGGCGCCAGGCAGCCAGCGCTTCCTGCCGCGCCGTGGCCACCGTCACGATGAGTGGGAAATCCTCCACCGGATGGTAGGCGATGAGGCGTTCGACGTTATCGAGCGGCGAGACGATCTCGGCATGGCCGCTCTGTTGATCGGCCAAAATGCGGCGCAGGGTCGGATCCAGGCTCAGGTCGCGGTTGATGTAGGCGGCCTCGAAGGGCTCGCGGGTGAGTATCTTGCCAGGACGGAGAATGAGCAGGATGGAACTGTCGCCACTGATCTTGACGCCTCGGTAGAGGGCATTGAAGTGATCCAGTCGCAAGGTCGCCAGCAGTACACCGGCAAAGCGTCCGTCCGGATGATTCAGGCGGCGCGACATCGGAATGATCCATTGCCCGGTGCCCCGGCTGATGAGCGTCCCACTGATGATGGGCTCGGTATCGGGGTGATCGCGGTGGTAGATGAAATAGTCACGGTCGGCGTTGTTGGCATCACTCTCCTGCGGGGGCGAGGAGCTGGCCACGCGGTTGCCCCGGGCATCGAAGATGTAGAGCCCGTCGAGCTGCGGCATTTCGCTGGCCAGCCGGCGCAGCAAAGGTCCCATGGCATGGATCTGCGCGCTGCCCGCCCCGACCTCGTCGATGCGGTCGCTGATGTTGATCAGCGCGCCATGGGTGGTCTGGAAGATGTCATAGGCATGGCGTGCCAGCGCGCGGGCGATGTTGCCGGCATAGACGCGGGTATTGTCGATCTGCACCGCGCGCGCGTCCAGGCTCTGCCAGATATGGCCAGCGGCAATGGCCACGCAGATCAGCACAACGAACAGCCGTGCCCGCCGCGCCACGGAATGGCGCGCCACCCACCCCGCCTTTGCCAGTATTGGCCGCATGTGATGTGTCTCCCCTTCGGCCGGTCTGATCCCTCCCCAGGGGAGACCGCTTGCGTCAGTATAAGGAGAAGGCAGGGCGCCGCTGACGGCGATCAGTTCGTGAAAAAGCCCTCAATTCATGGACTGTGCCACCGGCCGGCGCATCAGCTTCACACTATGCGCCGCTGTCAGCGCCACCGACAGCCAGATCGGGGCATAGGTGCCCAGTTGAGAGGATTGCAGAGTTTCTCCCAGCACGCCCATGGCCACCAGTACCAGCAGCACCGGTTCGACATAGCCGAGGATGCCAAACAAGCCCATCGGCAGGAGCTTGCTGGCGCGCAGATAGGAGGTCAGCGCCACCATGCTGAGCAAGCTCAGCCCGGCCAGCAACAGGACCATGGAGGGTGTCTGCAGCGTCGCCCAGGCGGAACCATCCGTGCCCAGCATCAGCAAGGCCAGCGGTGCCAGCGCCAGCAGTTCAACCACGAAGATCATCAGCGAGTCCAGACGGATGCGCTGGCGCAGGATGAAGTAGGGGGGATAGCCCAATGCCACGGCCAGGGTCGGCCAGGAGAAGGCGCGCGTCATCCACAGTTCGTGGGCCACGCCCACGCAGGCGCACAGCACCGCCAGCCGCTGCAGCAGGTCCATGCGCTCGCCGTAGTAGAAACGGCCTACCAGTACCATCGACAGCGGCAGCAGGAAATAGCCCAGCGATACCTCCAGTGCCCGGCCATTGACCGAGCCCCACAGGAAGAGCCATTGCTGGAAACCCAGTATTGCCGCCATGGCCACCAGCAGCAGGCAGCGCGAAGGCGTACCGAGCAATTGCCGCAGGGCCTGGCGCAACAGTCCAAGCTGGCCGCGCCAGGCGATCAGCGCCAATGCCACCAGAACAGTGCCCAGGATCCGCCAGGCGAAGATATCGCTGCCATCGAGCGGTGCCAGCAGCCGGGTATAACCGGAGAGGAGAGCGAACAGCGCCGAGGCGAGCACGGACAGGCCGATACCACGGCCGATTTCATGAGAATTCATTGCCAGACCAGGAAGGGATGCCGACGCATCCGATGCGTCACGGCAAAAGCGCGATTCTACGGCATGCAGGACGGTCCTGCCCGGTCAGGGAAAAGCCCCGGCGCGGGGCCCTTGGCAAGGAGGGGGGCGTCAGCGCGACCAGGCGCGCGGCCAGCCGCCCGTCGGACCGCAGGGAGCCTGGTCCGGTGGCAAATTCCATAACACTGCTTGTCGCAAAAAAGCCCGCTGCTCGCAAACCGCGAGAAATTCATTTGGGCCTAGGCTCCTAACCGGGGTATGCTGGCCCGGACAGCAAAGCAAAACGTGCAGGAGACTTCATGCAGAACTTATTCCCGACCTGCCTGCTGGCCACGGTAGCGGCGGTGACTGGGGTGGCGATGTCGCCTGCGGCAGGTGCCGCCGAATGCAACAAGCTGGTGGTCTCTGCTGATTCCGACTATGCACCCTTGCACTGGTACGATGGCAAGCGTCTCACCGGCGCCAGTATCGAGATCGCCACGCGGGCGCTGACGGCGCTCGATATTCCCTTCGAGGTGCGCTACGTCGGCCCCTTCCACCGCGTGTTGAGCGAAGCCGAGAGCGGCGAGGTGGCCATGATCGCCTCGCTGAAGAACACGCCCGAGCGCCAGCAGTACCTGGCCTTCACTTCGGTGCCGCTGTTTTCCAATCCCATTGCCGTTTTCGTGGCGCGCGGCCGGCGCTTCCCGTTCGCCGGCTGGAAGGATCTGGTCGGCAAGCGCGGCGCCATCACGCTGGGCAACCAGTTCGGTGGCGGCTTCGATGATTTCATGCGCGACAACCTGACCATCGAGACCGCCCAGAAGGTCTACATGAACTTCACCAAGCTCGATTCCGGCCGGATCGACTACCTGATCACGGGCTACTACAGCGGCGTCATCTACCTGAACCAAAGCGGCCAGACTGATCGCTTCATGCCCCTGCGCCCCTTTGTCAGTGAGACCGACAACTACCTCGCCCTGAGCAAGGCCAGCCCTTGCGTCAAGTACCTGCCGCGCATCAATGCACAACTGGAGCTGATGCAAAAGCGCGGCGAGTTGCGCGCCGTCCTGCAAAGCTTCGAGACCGACCTGCGTATCGATCCGGCTGCGGCCGACGACAAGCCCAGGCCCAGGTAGGCCAGTCGTGGCAAGATACGGGTCTTGCCCAAGACTGACCGAGAAAGGCCCAGTGTGAACCGACATCTTCCGCGATTCCGTCTCCGAGAGAGCTATCGCCACCTGACTACCGAACAGGAAAGGCTGGTGAAGGCCTACATCGAGGCGCACCTGTCGGAAAATATTACTGTGGCGACCCTGGCCAGCCTGTGCCATATGTCGGGCAGCTGCTTCAGTCGTGTCTTCAAGGCCAGCACCGGCCATACGCTGTGCCAGTGGATCACCCGGGTGCGCCTGCAGCGCGCACGGACCCTGCTGGCCAGCAGCACGCTATCCATCGCCGAGATCGCCAATGCGATCGGCTTCCACGACCAGAGTCATTTCGTGCGCAAGTTCAAGCAGGTCAACGGGGTCTCGGCCAGGGACTGGCGCGCGCAGCAGCTGGCCGTGGCGTCATGAAAAATGCCGTCCGGTCAGTGACGGGACGGCATCCAGGGTAAAAGCGTGGCTGCCAGTTGGCAGCCGCTCATGCAGATGCTCAGACGCTCAGGTCCGGCGCGACGCCCGACGACGCAGGGCCAGGCCGACCAATCCAAGTCCGAGCAGCGCCATGCTGCCGGGTTCCGGCACCGCTGTCTGGCCGGCCAGATCCTGGAATTGCAGGACGTAGAGGTCGGACTCCCTACCGACGGTGAAGCTGAACAGGGTCTGCAGCGTGGGACTTGCCAGCAGGGAGGTGCCGCCAGGCAATGCCGTCAACGGGCCTGCGACGGAATTGAGCAGGGGCACGTTGAAAGTGATGGAGCCAGCACTACCGGAAGGAGCATAGGTGAACAGCAGATTGCTGCCGGCATCGTAGAAGTTGAAGGCCTTCGAGAAGCTGCCATCAAGGGTGCCACCCCACAGACCGTAGGCGCCGGTGTATTGATTGCCGACATCGACATCCTGGATGACCGTGCCGTCCTTGGTGGTGATGCCATGCAGGGAGGAGCCGTTCCACTGCCAGTTGAAGTCGTAGACGCTAGCCTGCGCCGGCGCAGACATGGCCATTGCAGCAGAGAGCAGTACACCGATTGCGAGGTGATTTCGTTTCATGATGCCTCCTGGAAGATGCCATTGAAATGCCTGCTCTCTATGATCGGCGGGCTTCCTCCAGATGTAGGCATAAAGCTTGCCACCCCCGTCCAGCCTGGGTTTGCGGTTTTTCACCGGTATTTTTGTTAATAATATGTAAAGTTTTTCGGCAGCCTGACGCAGGGCTGTGGATCCGCAGCCTCATCGATGAAAAAAGGCCCGTCATGCGGGCCTGGTTCTCTTGAGGAAATGCCGACGCCAGGTCAGCGGTAGAAGGGTTCGACCCGTCCCTTGAGCTTGGTCATCATGGGCTGGCCACGGCGATCGAGGGCCTTGCCGGCGGGAATCTTGATCCAGCCTTCGCTGATGCAGTATTCGCCGACGTTGGTGAATTCCTTGTCATTGAGGCGGATGCCGACGTCGTATTCGAACACGGCGGCATTGTAGTGCGGGCTGCGCGGATCGACCGAGAGGCGGTCGGGGAAGGCGGGGCGTTGTGCGGTATCGTTCATGTCCGCGATTATCGGCCATAACACCGGTCAAGACAATGCACGCGGCGCAAGACCCCGCCCGCTCAGGCGCCGGCCTTGGCCACGGCCTCCACCTCGATCTTGAATCCGTAATGCAACGGCGGCGTAGGCACGATGGCGCGCGCCGGACGGTGCTCGCCCAGCCATTGCGCGTAGAGTTCATTAAAGCGCGGCCAGTTCTCGATATCGTCGAGATAGATACGCACCTGCACCAGATCATCCAGCCGGCAACCGGCCGCCTGCAACACCCGGCCGACATTGTCCAGCACCTGCAGCGCCTGCGCCTCGAAGCTGGCGTCGGCCAGCTTTTCGCCGCTGGCCGTGATGGGCAGCTGGCCCGAAATGAATACCAGGCCGGCAGCCTCGGTGAAGTGGCTGTAGTGGCCGCCCGGGCGGGTCAATGTGCTTGTCTTACCATCCATGGAAACGTCCCCATTGTGTCAACTCGCCCTCTGGCGAGAGCGCATGATAATACGGATACTGCGCCCCCGTGGCACAGGCGTGGTTGGGCAGGATGCGCAAGCGCGTGCCGATGGGCAGGCGCGTGACGATGTCTTGCGGTGTCGTGCCAGCCGCTGCGGCCGGGGCCGAGAGGATGCCATGCTCCTGGTTGGCGCCGCTGAGCACGAGGCCCTCCAGGGGCTCACCGGCCAGCGTGCAGGGCAGGCCATAGCCGAAATCCCGTGCCTGCCTGGCGGTGCCGCGATCGCGGCTCATGGCCATCCATCCCGCATCGACGATGGCCCAGCCCTTCTCGGGCTGGTGGCCGATGACGGTGGTGAGGATGCTGAGCGCAATGTCGTCGCTGCGGCAGACCCCGACGTTATGCATCACCAGGTCGAAGAACACATAGACCCCGGCGCGCACCTCGGTCACGCCCTCCAGATGGGTGGCGGCCAGCGCGGTCGGTGTGGAGCCTACGCTGACCGTCTCGCAGGGAAAACCGGCGGCGCGGATGCGCTCGGCCGCATGCACGCACAGTGCGCGCTCCTGCTCGGCCAGTGCGGCCAGCGCCTCGGGTGTATTGAGTTCATAGCTGGAACCGGCGTGGGTCATCACACCCGCTACCAGCGCGCCACCATGATGCAGCAGCCCTGCCACCTCCAGCAGCAGGTCCTGGTCAGGGCCGATGCCGGAGCGGTGGCCGTCGGTATCGACTTCGATGAGGACCTCGAAGACCTGCCCGTGCGCACGGCCGAACTCAGCCAGTGCCTGGGCTGCCACGGGATTGTCCACCACCAGCTGCAGCCGGCACCCTTGCCGGATCAGCGCCAGCGCGCGCGGCAGCTTGGCCGGGTCGATGGTGACGGCGTAGAGGATGTCTTGCACACCGGCCTGGAAGAACTGCTCGGCCTCCTTGAGGGTGGACACGGTGACGCCGCAAGCCCCCGCATCGATCTGCGCGCGGGTGACCTCCATGCATTTGCTGGTCTTGACATGCGGGCGGAAACGCACGCCCAGGCTATCCAGGTGGGTTTGCATCCTGGCGATATTGTGTTGCATGCGCGCCAGGTCGATGACGGCTGCCGGTGTGTCTACGGTGCTCAGGTTCATGGTGGTCTTGATGGCTGCAAGCCAGTGCGGAGTAAGAGGATGCGCCGATTATAGGCGCGGCCATTCCGCTTTTGATTTAGCCAGAGTAACTCTTGGATTTAGTCTGGCTAAATCAGGATAAATCAGGAACCGGTTCATTTTCTCCAGGGTGGCACTGGCCTGAAGCGCTCCTGCAAGAACCGCGTGAAGTGGCGAATGCGCGCCGGCAACCCCGCACGGTCGTGGGTGAGCGCGATGACATCGGCGTCCGGCGCCTTCCAGCCTGGCAGCAGGCGCACCAGGCGACCGGCGGCAAGGTCATCGGCCACATCCCATTCGGAGCGCAGGATGATGCCGCGCCCGGCACAGGCCCAGCGCCGGATCACCTCGCCATCGTTGCAGCTCAGCTTTGACGAAACCCGCACGCTGCGGCTCTGCTGGCCACGGCGGAAATGCCAGAGCGAGACATCCTCATTGTTTTCATTGAGCACGATGCAAGGCAGTTGTGCCAGCGCCTCCGGCGAGGCCGGCATGCCGTGGCGCCGGATGAAGGACGGCGAGGCGCACAGCAAGCGTGCATTGGGCGCCAGCGCATGGCCAACCAGGTTGGACAGGCGCAGCTCACCGATATGCACCACCACGTCAAAGCGGGCGATGGTCTCGGCCAGCGGCTGGTCCGACAGCGTCAGGGCGATCTCGATGTCGGGATGGGCGTGCTGGAAATCGGCGACGATGTCGCTCAGGTAGCGCCGGCCGAAGCCCAGCGGCGCATTGATCTTCAGGCTGCCGGCCAGGGCCTGGCGCTGCTGCAGCAAGTCATCGAAGAGGGCATCGAATTGCTGCACCAGTTCGCCGCCACGCCGACAGAGCAGCTCGCCCTCGGTGGTCAGGCATAGCCGGCGCGCGCTGCGATCCACCAGGCGGATCTCCAGCTGCTTTTCCAGTCCCTGCAGGCGCTGTGTCACCGCCGAGGGTGTCACGCCCAGCTTGCGCGCCGCCCCCAGCAGGCTGCCGCTGTCGCGGATGGCCAGCAGGAAGCGGATATCACCGGAATCGGCCATGTCGATGTTGCCTTGTACGAACGTTGAGAGGAAACCCGGTTGCGATTCTAGCAAGCCGTCCAGGGCATTGTGGTGAGGTGACGACAGTGCGGGGCGCTGGGGGCAGCCAGGTCGGCTATAATCGCGGCCACCGCCAGAACAAGTCCCGCCGCGCCCGACGCGGCTTTGTCATTGCAAGAGCCAGCATGGTGCTGGTCGTAGGAGAAAACATGAACAACCGCTCGAGAAAACGCCTGATTTACCGCCGTCACCGTATCGGCATGCTCATCGCCGCCATCGAATCGCTGATCGAACTGGAACAATCCCTCCAGGACGCCAAGAAGGCTGGCTGAGCAACGCGTGGCAACACGTAGCAACACGTAGCACTACGCAGTATCGTCTGATCCGACTGAACCGGCCTCCCAAGGGCCGGTTTTGTTTTGTGGCGCAGCCTGATGCCCGTGGCGGCGTCATGGCCCATTCCATCTGCCTCAGGGATGCAGCCGCAATCCCTTGGTCGCCTTGTCGATGGCTTTCTTGCTGCCGCGCAGGGCCAGTCCCACCAGATCCATGTTCTCCACATCCTCGGCCAGGAAGGCTTGCCGGTTGGCCTCGTCATGGCCGGTCGAGAACATGGCAAACACATAGGGCGCCATCAGCATCTCGCGCTCCACGCCGATGCGGCGTGCTGCCTGCAATCCCGCCAGGGAAGACTCGAAGACCAGGATGGGCTGGCCGCACAGGCTGGCATAGCGATGCCCGGCGGCGTCCACGTAGGGCGCACCCATGGCGTCGGGTGCGGCGCCGGCGATGCCAGTGGCCAGGAAGGCAGTGACGTTGAGGCGCTGCCACATCGGCAGATCGTCGCGCACGAGAATGGCGATGCGGGTATCGAACATGGGGACTCCTGTCATGGATGCAAAGCGGCCATGATAGGAAGTCCGACCGGACTCACGCTAGAACGTTTGTGCAGGCTTTGCGATAGGCCGCCGGCGAGATCCGGTAGACCCGCTGGAACCAGCGGCCCAGGTGGCTCTGGTCGGCAAAACCCACCTCGCTGGCCACCTCGGCCGGCGTGCTGCCCTGCGCCAGCAGACGGCGCGCGGCGCGCAGCCGCAACTGCACCAGATAGGCGTGCGGAGCGCAGCCATAGGCGGCCTTGAACTGGCGGCTCAGGCGGAAGCGGTCCATGCCGCTCTGGCTGGCCAGCTCGGCCAGGCCGATATCCCCGGTCATGCCCGCATGCAGCAGTTCGCGCACCCGTTGTATCTGCGGCGACGCCGGGTTGGCTGTAGCGCCGGCGCGATCGAGATGGCCGGACAGGCGCACCAGCAGCGCGTCCAGGTATTGGTCGCGCGCCAGGCGGCCATGGCCTTCATGCAGCGCCAGGAAAGCCTGGTGGATGGTGGTGCTCAACGGGCGGTCATCGCTGAGCGTGTGGCGAAAGGCCGTCAGGCGGGACCATTCCGGCAGCCCCAGCTGGGCCAGCGTCGGGGACAGCCATTCCTGCGGCAGGTAGAGCATGGCATAGGTAAAGCCGCTGGCCTCGGGGGCATTGCCATCGTGGATGGCGCCGGGTTCGATGAGGATGGCCTTGCCGGGCGTGCTCACATGCAGCGAGCGCCCGCAGCGGAAGCGCTGCACCCCCTGCAGGGTGACGCCGACGAGCATCTCGTCATGGTCATGCGGATCATAGGCATGGCCTTCGAAATGCGCGCTGATGCTGTCGATGCCATGATCCTGGTCGCGGCGGATGTCTAGCCATTGTTTCATGGGCGTGGAAGGGACTGGGGATGGTGCATTCTAACTCCCTGCCCGCTTAAAGATGGAAATGCCTGCCGGTCGGGCCGCGCCGGGTATCATCGGGAAAACCATGTGGAAACCTGGCGGACCACTTGCCATCCGGTCCGCGATCTTTTACTTCATCGGAGTATCGTTCATGCGCATGTATCTATCCTCCTTCGATCTGGGTTCCGCTCCAGAGAACATCATCGCATTGATGGCCGGGCGCACGCGCGCGGCCGTTGTCGTCAACGCGCTTGATCATCGGGAGGCAGCGCGTGCGCAATGGCTGCAGAGCCAGACCCGCAAGCTGGGCGCGCTGGGCCTGCAGGTGCGGGAGCTGGACCTGCGCGAATACTTCGGAGAGCCGCAGCGGCTGCGCGATGCGCTGGCGCACATCGATCTGCTCTGGGTGAATGGCGGCAATGCCTTCATCCTGCGGCGGGCGATGCGGCAAAGCGGCTGCGACGCCCTGTTGACCGAGTTGCTCGCGCGCGACCAGATCGTCTATGCCGGCTTCAGCGCCGCTGTCGTCATTGCCTCCTCGTCCCTGGAGGCGCTCACCGGTGCCAGCGACCCAGCGGAGGTGCCACCGGGCTATGCCCCAGAGGTGGTATGGGAGGGCCTGGGTTTGCTGCCGTTCGCCGTGGTGGTGCACGTCGATTCCGACCACCCGGAGTCGGCCACCATGAAAGACGAGATCCGCTACTACCAGGAGCGCGGCATGGCCTACCGCACCTTGAGGGATGGGCAGGCACTGGTGTGGCGGGATGGCCTTGTGGAAGTGGTGGGTGTCCCCACCTAGCGGCTAACTCCAACTCTACCCTTATCCCATGACGATGACGCGTCAATATCCCGATCCCTGGCTGGATCGTTGGCTGGATCTGCTCAAGTCGCGTGCTGGCGCCAAGCCGGTGCTCGAAATCGGTTGTGGATTCGGCGACGACACGGCTGTCCTTGATGGCGCCGGGCTGTCCGTGATCGGCTTTGATCTCAGCGCCGAAGCGGTCGCGGTGACCCGCGCCAGGGTTCCCGCCGCCCGCATCGGGCAACAGGATGTCCGCGACCCCTTGCCGGCAGGGAGTGTCCAGCTCGGGGCCATCGTGGCCAGCCTGTCGCTGCACTATTTCAGCTGGAAAGACACGATCGGGATCGTCGAGCGTATCCGTCATGCGTTGCGTCCCGGCGGTATCCTGCTGTGTCGTCTCAACTCCACGCAGGACACGCATTTCGGTGCCGATAGCGCAGAGCTGATCGAACCGGGTTACTTCCTGGTGCAGGGAGAGGCCAAACGCTTCTTCGACGAGGCTGCCGTGGCGCGCCTGTTCGGTGAGGGCTGGAATGTGCTGGGCCGCGAACACAGGACGACCGATAAATATCACCTGCCCAAGTCGGTCTGGGAGATCGTGGTGGAGCGGGTGTCGTAACTGTTGCCGTAACCGTTGCCGGCGTCGTCGCGGCGACGTCGGCCGCTGTCAGTGGAGTCCCGATGCTTGTCCCGGAGCGCGGCAGTGCTCCTGTACCGGTTCACTGTGTTCTTCAAGGAAGAGCAGGAACTCCATATGGTGGCGTACCGCGACCAGGATCCAGCGGGCCTTCTCTTGCCCGGCATCGAGCTGCGCAATGTGCTCGGCGATCAGGGTGTCGAGGATGCGGCGCGCATCCTCGGGTTCGGCACCGGCTGCCTGCATGCCAATGAGACAGCGTCGCACCGTCGAGCGCACCAGGTCGCCGACGAGTTCTCCCCGCTCGGCCACCTCCGCCAGGCTGCCGATGAACTGCATGTGGCGCGAGGCAATATCCTCGGCGTAGTCAAGAAGCATTTCCATCCCCAATCCAATCTCCCGCCTTTATACCCGTGCCAGTCCGGATGCGGTATCGGGAAGCTCCTGATAGCGCCTGATCAAGCCGCTCTGCAACGCCCACCGGATCACTGCCGTGCGGCAAGATGCCGCTGCACGGCGGGCAGAAAATCGGCACCCGGTCGGGATGTGCAGGCTTGATTGTTGATGCGTTTTTTACGCAAAACACCTCAAATGGAACCCGGTTTTTATGCGCCGACCTCTAGATTGAGGGCTTCTTCACTACCGGCTTGCCGACGCAGGCCAAGACTCCATGAGGCCCATCGCCATTCTCCAGCACGAAACAACGCAAGGACCAGGTGTGTTGCGCGATCACCTGGACGACAACGGCATTGCCTATCGGCTCATCTATCCCGCTGAAGAGGGCGCAGCGCCCATCGATGCAAGCCGCTTCGGCGGCATTGTCGTATTGGGCAGCGATCACAGCGCCAACGAGAACCATCCCTGGATCGAAGACGAGCTGACGCTGCTGCAGGACGCCATCCGGCGCGACGTGCCTGTCCTCGGCCATTGCTTTGGCGCACAGATGCTGGCCCGGGCCATGGGCGCGCGGGTGCGTCGCCATGTCTGTCCGAACATCGGCTGGAGCCCGATCTGGGTGACCCCACGGGCACAGCAGCTGATGGGCTTGCCCCGGCAGGCGACGATCTTCAACTGGCACTACGACAGCTTCGACATTCCCGCCGGCGCCACGCGCACGATGTATGGCAGCCACTGCCTGAACAAGGGCTTTTGCCGCGGCCGTCAATGGGGTTTCCAGGGCCATCTGGAAGTGACCGTCGAGAGCGTCAGGCAGTGGTGCGCCAGCGGGCGCGCGGAGTTATGCCGCGCCGAGGGGCCGGCAGTGCAGAGCGAAGCACAGATCCTCAGGGAACTGCACGAGCGCATCGATGCGCTGCGCATCGTCGCCGGGCAGACCTACAGCGCCTGGATCGGCCAGCTCGACAGGCCGCTGCGACTGGCCTCGGGGACCGGCTCCCGTTATGCATGAGCGGCTGTGATGCGGCGTTGCCTGGCCGGGTCGATCAATCGGCGAGGGATGAACGAATAGAATAAATTTGTATTTAACTCTACATAATGTAGAGTTAAATACATGAATGCATCTCCGACTCGTTGGCACCTTCTCATTGCCAGTCTTCCCAGCACTGGCGCCACCGCCCGCATGCGGCTGTGGCGTGCCATCAAGGCGCTCGGCTGCGCGCCGCTGCGAGATGGCGCGTATCTGCTTCCCGAGCGCCCGGGGCATGCCGAGACACTGGCGCAGCTGGCTCAACAGACCATCGCCGAGGCAGGCGAGGCATGGCTCCTGAAGGTCGAGCCACGCAATGAGGCCGACGAGCAAGCCTTGCTGGCACGATTTGATCGCAGCAAGGAGCAACGCGCGTTCCTGGATCTGGTCGTCGAGGCAAAGAAAGGACTGGCATCGCAAGCGCCGGCCGACATCGCCAGGATGCTCAAGAAGCTGGGCAAGGAGCGAGATGCCATCGAGATGATCGACTTCTTCCCGAACGAAGCCTCCCTGGATGCCAAGGCTGCCTGGGCCGACTTCGTGGAGAAAGCCAATGCGATCCTGTCGCCAGGCGAGCCACAAGCACAATCGCGCGAACTCCAGCTGCTGCAGGTCCGGCAATATCAGGGACGCACCTGGGCAACCCGGCGTCATCTATGGGGCGATCGCGTGGCCTGCGCCTGGCTTATCCAACGCTTCATCGACCCCCAGGCGCGATTCCTGTGGCTGGACAGCCCGGCGGATTGCCCGCCCGATGCACTGGGCTTCGACTTCAACGATGCCGCCTTTACGCATGTGGGTGACAAGGTGAGCTTCGAGGTGCTGGTTGCCAGCTTCCAGCTGCCTGCTAGCCGTGGCTTGGAGAGACTCTGTGCACTGGTCCACGCCCTCGACGTCGGCGGCGAGGCGCCGCCCGAGGCGGTCGGGTTCGAGGCCATCCTCACGGGCGCGCGTGCCCGCCTGAGCGACGATGATGCCTTCCTGGCCGAAGTCGGCGTCATCCTGGATTCCCTCTACGCTCACTACAACAAGGAAGCGCCATGAGTCCCGTCGCTGACAAGCCTGCCTATACCCTATGGCAAATGGCGCTCTACATGTTGCGTCTGGGGACGTTTGGCTTTGGCGGCCCCGTGGCACTGGTGGGCTACATGCATCGGGATCTGGTGGAAAGCCGCCAGTGGATCAGCGATGCCGACTACAAGGAAGGCCTCGCCCTGGCGCAGTTGGCCCCCGGCCCGCTGGCGGCCCAGCTGGGGATTTATCTGGGGTATGTTCACTATCGCATCTGGGGAGCCACCGTCGCCGGCATGGCATTCGTGCTGCCTTCCTTCCTGATGGTAGTGGCGCTGGGCTGGGCGTATATGCATTTCGGCGGCATCAGCTGGATGCAGGCGGTTTTCTATGGCGTGGGCGCTGCGGTGATCGGCATCATCTTCATGAGTGCCAAGAAGCTGACGCAAAAGAGCGTCGGCAAAGACAAGCTGCTCTGGGCGATCTACCTGCTGCAGGTCGCCGTCACGGTGGTCACGCAATCCGAAGTGGCCTGGCTCTTCATCGCGGCCGGGCTCCTGGTGTGGCTGCTGCGCGCTCCCCCCAAATGGCTGGGCAAAGGGAGCATGAACAGCGTTGCGCTCTCCCAGCTGCCATTTGCCGCCGTCGTGACGACGCTGGACCTGCCGCTGCTGGTGCAGATCGGGATGTTCTTCGCCAAGGCCGGTGCTTTCGTCTTTGGTTCGGGCCTGGCGATTGTTCCTTTCCTCTATGGCGGGATCGTCACCGAGCATCACTGGCTCAACGACAAGCAGTTCGTGGACGCGGTCGCGGTCGCGATGATCACGCCCGGGCCGGTCGTGATCACGGTGGGCTTCATCGGCTACCTGATCGCCGGCTTGCCGGGTGCCACCGTGGCAGCCTTGGCGACCTTCATTCCCTGCTATCTCTTCACGATCCTGCCGGCGCCGTACTTCAAGAAATACGGCAAGCTACCGGGGGTGGTTGCCTTCGTGGATGGCATCACGGCAGCCGCCATCGGCGCCATCACGGGCTCGGTCATCGTGATCGCCCAGCGTTCCATCGTCGATATCCCGACGGCCTTGATTGCCCTGATAACGGTCGCCTTGTTGTGGCGATACAAGAAGCTGCAGGAACCCATCGTGATCGCCGTGGCCGCTATTGCGGGGCTGGTCCTGTACCCGCTGGCGATATCCTGAGGTGATGTGCCGGCGCCGGTGCGTGCGGCCGCTTGGGGGCGCCAGGCCAAATCTCCATTCCAGGACGAGCATCTACGCTGAAGCATTAGGCCTATGCTTGCTGCCGGTGCCATTCCACCGAAGCGCTGCCGGCCAGATCACGCAATTCGCGCAGCGAGGTCATTTCGCTTTCGGTCAGACCTTCGACGTGACGACACAATCCGCCCAGATCATGCAGCGCGGTTTCGGCGTCAATGCTTGCCACGCCGGCCTGGCGCTGCAGGCGCCTTAACACCGGGACTGCCTGGCGTGCCACCACGGCTTCCAGATAGGCCCGATTTGCCTTGAGTCCGTCGGCGATGCGCTGGCGGGGTGAAGCGCCCAGATCGGGCCAGAGCCCCAGCGCCGCCAGTAGTGCCGCGGCACTGCCGATGAGGTTGTCCACGGCGCGCGCCGAGGCGATCCCTACGCCCGGTTGCAGCATCTCGGTGACGCAGATGAACAGCATGGTCAGGAACACCACGAAGACCGTGTAATTGACCAGTCGCAGCGCAATGGCGAGGCCGGCCAGCACCAACGCGATGACCAGCAGCACG
>JAFAMT010000229.1 GCA_019233085.1 Herbaspirillum sp. | reverse complement strand
CCATAGAGCGTGGCCAGCCGTTCGCGGATATTGTCCAGGCCGAAGTGCATGCCGATGACCGGCTCCTTCTGCGCCGGCGGCTGGTTCAGGCTGAAACTGGTGGGCAGGCCCACGCCGGTATCGAGCACGCTCAGCACCAGCATGTCGTTGTGGATGGCGGCGCGCACGGTGCAGTTGCCGCCTTCCACCTTGGGTTCCAGGCCGTGCTTGATGGCGTTTTCCACCAGCGGTTGCAGCAGCATCGGCGCCAGGCGCAGCCGGCCCAGGTGTGGCGGCAGTTGCAGGGTATAGGACAGGCGCATGCCCATGCGCAGCGACATCAGTCCCAGGTAGGCCTTGATCAGGTCGAATTCCTTTTGCAGCGTGGTGCTGTCGGCGCGCGAGGCCGACAGGGTGGTGCGCAGGTATTGCACCAGCTGGTTGAGCATCAGCTCGGCCTGCAGCGGATCGGTGCTGATCAGCGATTGCAGCGTGGCCAGGGTATTGAACAGCATGTGCGGTTCGATCTGCGCCTGCAGCATCTGCAGCTGGGCCTGCACCGCTTGCTTCTCGACCTGGCTGGCATGGGCTTCCAGGGCGGCCAGCTTCTGGCGGTTCCAGAAGAACAGGGTCGCCCCGGAGCAGACCAGGAAGGTCAGCACGATCACCGCGATGATGTTGTCGCTGTGTTCCGGCACCAGGCTCAGGATGGGCTGGCCCAGCAGCAGGCTGGCCAGCAGACGGCCCAGCAGCACCGAGGCGGGCGCGGCGACCGCGATGAGGACCAGGAAACCGAGCTTGTTGGGCGGGCCGTCGCCCCAGATTGCCAGGCGCGTGCCGTTGATGAAGAGCATGGCCAGCAGGCCGATGCACATCGAGACCTGCAGGTTCTCATAGAAGCTGCCGCCGATGCGCATCAGGTAGGTCACTCCCAGTGCGCACAGCAGGTTGATCACCAGTGTGGGCAGCAGCGAGGTGGCCAGTTCGCGCAGCAATAGCAGCAGGCGGGGTGGGACGGAGGTATCTCGTTGATTCATGCGTTCTCGGTGGTGAAGCGGACTTGCGGACGGGCGCCGGGCTCCAGCCGGCGATGAAGGCGCCCGAACACGCCCAGGGCGTGGAATAGTAACCCGATTCTCCAGCCCGAGGCTCGGTCGGCATGCGGTGGCAGGATGCACCCCGGACCGGTGGCGCGCCAGTGCCATGCGACCAGCCGCCACCACGCTATCGTCAAATGCTTGTGGCGCGGCGCGATCTGCACTACCTTATGCGCCCATTGGCGGTGCTTGCGCCAGCCTGTTCCGATCTTCCCGTCTGGAGAACACCATGTGGCCCTATCCCAAGATTCTCGCCCATCGCGGCGGCGGCACGCTGGCGCCGGAAAACACCCTGGCCGGCTTTCGCACCGGCCTGCAGCACGGTTATCGTGCGGCCGAGTTCGATGTCATGCTCACCCGCGACGAAGTCCCCATCCTGATGCACGACCCCCAGCGCGGACGCACCCTGCCCGGCAGCGGCAAGATCGCCGAGACCGACTGGGCCGAACTGCGTGAGCTGGAAGCGGGGGCCTGGCTGGACGCGGTCTTCGCCGGCGAGCGCATCTGCACGCTGGAGCAGGGCCTGGACTTCTGCCTGGAGCATGGCATCTGGATGAACGTCGAGATCAAGCCGGCTGCCCCTGAGCATGCCCGCCGCACCGCCGAACTGGCCGCGCTGGCGGTGGCGCGGCGCTTCGCCGATGCGCCGGCGGCGTCGCTGCCGGTGCTGTCCTCGTTTTCCTTCGAGGCGCTGCTCGCCGCCAAGGAAGTGGCACCACAGCTGCCGCGCGGGTTCCTGACCGACGTGATCCACGACGACTGGGAAGCGCGCCTGCAGCAGCTGGAGGCCGTGGCCCTGCATACCAACCACAAGCACCTCACGCCGGCCCTGGCGGCGGCCGTCAAGGCGGCCGGCTATGGCCTGTTCTGCTACACGGTCAACGAGACGGCGCGTGCCGCCGAGATCCGCAGCTGGGGCGTGGACGCTTTCTGCACCGATCGCATCGACCTGATTGCGGCCGATAGCTGGTAATCCCGCAATCGGCGCAATCGCGCTGCTTGGAAATGAGCGGCAAATCGCGCTCTTACCGGCGGACTGAATCGCGCCATGCTCGCTATGATGGCCCTGCGGCTGACAGCAGCCTTCAGGGGAGGTTCAAGGAGGCTGTCAACGTGCCGCAAAAGCCCTGCGTTAAGGATGCACAAGGCCGGCGCCCGTGAGCACGCCGGTGGACTTGTGGAGCACAACAACACTGAGATATAGAGGAAAACGATGAAGATCAACAAACTGCTGGCTGCCGTACTCGTCGCCGCTTTCGCCATGCCCGTCCTGGCCCAGCCCGCACCGGCCGCGGCTCCTGCAGCCGAAGCTCCGGCCGCCAAGCCTGCGCACAAGAAGCACAAGAAGCAGCACACCAAGAAGGCCAAGAAGCACAAAAAGCACAAGAAGCACGCCAAGAAGAACACGCCGGCACTCCCCATCAACAAGGGCGCCTGATCGGTTCTGCCGCCACTGGCCGGTTCACGCCGGCCGGGGCCGGGATTTACCGGAAGGCGCGGCTGATCGTTAAGGTCCGGACGCGCGAACCTTCGCGCCATGCCGGGTCAGCCGGGCCTGTCACCCGTCGGGAATACCCCGGCGGGTTTTTTTTCGTCCATTCCACCGGTGGCGGCCAGGGCTGCCGCTCCCGGCGCCAGGACAGCCGGCACGGCCTGCCATCCGGCAACGCCGCCCCGGCTGCTTATCTGCGGCCGGATCACGTATAATCGTCGGTTCGCAATTGTTTTTTGCACCGACTATCATCCGGGCTCATCCAGGTCCATCTACCAGTCTTCGAACATGAACTCAGCCGAAATTCGCGACAAGTTTCTGAAATTCTTTGAATCCAAGGATCACACCATCGTCCGCTCCTCCAGTCTGGTGCCGGGCAATGACCCGACCCTGCTGTTCACCAACTCGGGCATGGTGCAGTTCAAGGACGTGTTCCTGGGCACCGACAAGCGCAACTACGTGCGCGCGGCCTCCGTGCAGCGCTGCCTGCGCGCCGGCGGCAAGCACAACGACCTGGAGAACGTGGGCTATACCGCGCGTCACCATACCTTCTTCGAGATGCTGGGCAACTGGTCCTTCGGCGACTACTTCAAGCGCGAATCGCTGAAGTGGGCCTGGGAACTGCTGACCCAGGTCTATGGCCTGCCGGCCGACAAGCTCTGGGCCACCGTCTA
>JAFAMT010000228.1 GCA_019233085.1 Herbaspirillum sp. | reverse complement strand
GCCAGCAGCAGCGCGTAGGAAAAGCGCGCCACGCCGAGCGCAACGGCCGTGCCCAGCGAGAGGGCCAGGGCGGTCAGGATGGGGTGGTGCAGGACGAAAGGCGAGGGCGCAGGCGCTGTGGGGGTCGACATGAGGTGGCGTCTCTGGGTGTCATTGTTATGCCAGCCAGTGTAGCCGATGCGGCGCGGGGATGCGGCGGGCAGGCCGCCAGACTCAGTTCGGCAGCGGGCGCCAGTTGCTGGTGTTGACCACATGCAGGCAGGCGTCCACCACATGCGGATCCAGGCGCGTGCCGCGCTGGCGCTGGATCTCTTCCAGTGCCACTTGCATGCCCAGCGATTTGCGATAGGGGCGGTCGGCGGACATCGATTCGACAATGTCGGCCACGGTCAGGATACGTGCTTCGAAGGGAACGTCGTCGCCACGGATGCCGCGCGGATACCCGCTGCCGTCCAGGTACTCGTGGTGGCACCAGACGATCTCGGCCAGGTTGAAGGGGAAACTGATCTTGTTGAGAATCTCGTAACCGAACTGTACGTGCGTCTTGAGCACCGAGTACTCGTCGGCGGTGATGCGGCCAGGCTTGGTCAGCAACTCCAGCGGAATGCGTGCCTTGCCGATGTCATGCACCTGCGCGGCCATGTGCAACGCGTCGATGCGCTCGGCAGGCAGGCCGAGATGACGCCCTATCATCACCGACAGCTCGGCCGTCTGGTCTTCATGATTGGGCGTATAGCCGTCAGTCAGCCGATGCAATGAGATCAAGGCATCAATGACTTCCTGGTAAATCTTGTTCGGTGCTGAGACTGGCATTCATGTTCCTGTGAGATTGCCTCCGTCGGCGCTGTCGGTGAACGCAGCAAGGCGCCGCACCCCCGGGTGCGGCCGGCGGGCCTGGCCCGCCATGAACCTACTGGCTTGGCTGCCATCTCATGGCAGCCCGTCACCGCAGTCGCCCCGACAGGCGCATGTTCATGCACCTTTCCCGGTTGTCGGATAATAGCGGTTGCAATGCTCAAGACTGAGACCCTCGCCTGGATTGGCTTGGGTGTCGGTCAGTTTACATTCCTGACACCCTAATGACAACCGAGCTTTTCACTTCCGCGTCCCATCCTCCCCTGCGCCGCTGGTGGCGCAGGATCGCCATTCCGCTCTTCTTCCTCCTGCTGGGCATGGTCTTTGCGACCTGGGCGGCGCGTATCCCGGCCATCCGCGACCATCTGCAACTGGATGCGGCGACCCTGGCGCTGGTGTTGTTGTGCGGCGGCATCGGTGCGGTCGGTTCCTTCCCGCTGGCGGCCTGGATCACCGGTCATTATGGCGCGCGCCATAGCACCCTCTATTCCGGCCTGGCCTTGCTGGTGTCGCTGCCCTTGCTGGGCCTGGCCCCGGGGCTGTGGTCGCTGATGGCCGTGTGTACCTGCTATGGCGCAGCCTCCAGCTGTTTCGACGTGGCCATCAATGCGCTGGGGGCGCAGGCCGAACGTGATGCCGGGCGCCCCATCATGTCCATGCTGCACGGCTGGTTCTGCGTGGGGACCTTCTCCGGGGCGCTGGTGGCCAGCGGTGTGGCCAGCCTGGGGATTGCGCCGGTCTGGCACTTCCTGCTGCTGTCGGCGCTGTTTGTCCGGCCCTTGTATGCGGCCTACCAGGCCATGCCGGATGACCGTCCCGAGCATGATCCCGAGCGCCAGCTCTTTGTGCTGCCGCATGGACACCTGGTGGTGCTGGGCGTGATCGCCTTTTGCGGCGCCATTGTCGAGGGTTCGGTGGCCGACTGGAGTGGCATCTACATGAAAGACCATATCGGCGCCAGCGATGGCGCCACGCCCCTGGCCTATGCCGCCTTCGCGGGCATGATGCTGGTCATGCGCATGATCGGCGATGGCCTCAAGGCGCGCTACGATGCGCGTCGCGTGGTCTCGGTGGGGACGCTGGTGGCCAGCGGCGGCATCGCCTTGGCGGTAGCCTCGGCCAGCATGGCGCCGGCCATCCTCGGCTTTGCCATTGCCGGCATCGGGGTGGCGGCGGTGTTTCCCTTCGTCTTCAGTGCTGCCGGCCGGCATGGCTCGACCGCGCTGGCGGCGGTGGCCACGTTGGGCTACAGCGGCAGCCTGATCGGCCCGCCGGTGTTCGGCTTCCTGGCCCATGGCTGGGGCTTGCAGGCGGCACTGGCCTTGCTGGGCGTGCTGTGCCTGGCGATGGCCGCGTCCAGCCGCCGTGCGCAGTGGCTGCAATAGCGGCCTGCCTTACCGACTTTTCCATCGACAACGTTGCAAGGGAGAACACATGCGCAACCTGGTCCTGCTGCCGGGCTTCATGCTCAACGAACATCTGTGGGACGACATGCGGGACGACCTCGCCACCCTCGGGTCCCTGACCTTCGGTGACATCGGCCAGGACATCGGCATCCAGGCCATGGCCGATGCCGTGCTGCGGCAGGCGCCGGAACGCTTCGTGCTGCTGGGGTTTTCGATGGGCGGCTTCGTGGCCCAGGCGGTGGCGCTGAAGGCCCCCGAGCGGGTACAGGCGCTGGCCTTGCTCAATACCTCCTCGCGTGCGCAGACCGAGCGCGAATCGCTGGGCACGCGCGCCCAGATCGAGCTGGCGCAGCGCACACCCTTCAAGGGGCTGACTTCGCGCGCGCTGGCGTCGTCGGTGCATCCGTCGCTGAGCACCGACCGCGTGCTGCTGGATCGCTTGCAGGCGATGGCGTTGGCCAATGGCAAGGAGGTGTTCCTGCGCCAGTTGCAGACCTTGCGGGATAGCAATTCCGAGGACCTGCAGCAGTTACGTTGCCCGGTGCTCATCGTGGCCAGCGACCAGGACAGGTTGCGCAGCGTGGAAGAGTCCGAGGAGATGGCGCAGCGGATCGCACAGGCGCGCCTGGAGATCATCCGTGACTGCGGTCACATGACGCCGATGGAAAAACCGCGTGAATTATTTACGTTGATCGCGGACTGGATCGCGCAGTCGGGCCACTGAGCCTGCTCCAGTCCGTCCGGTGCCAGAGAGAGTCAGGCGCCGTCCCTGGCCTTGCGTGGCGCACCGGCCGCCCGCGCGCCGCCGTCCTTGTTGATCTCGTCGATCCCGCCGGTGCCGCGCAGGTCGGTGTCGACCTGGCCCTGGCGGATATCGTCATAGGCCTGGCGGATGGGCTTGCGGTCGGGTGCATGGCCGCTGCGGGTGGCCTGCTGGGGGGCCGGATTCTGGTCCTGCTCGTGCGGCAGGCGCGGTTTGTCGTGCTTGGGATGGCGATCTTTGCGGGTGCGCAGAAAACTGGTCATGGTGGGTCCTCGCATCAAATGTCATGGCTCTTCTTCGTCGCAGGGCAGGCAGCGGCATCAACGTGGCGACAGCACCACCGTTGCGCCTGCGAAGGCAGGAAGCGAACAGATACGACCGGACCCGGCAGCAGAAGTGCCGCCCGTTACAACTCGTGCTGAAAAATAGGAAATTGTCCGACGGACAATTCGTACAAAGACAATGGCCGGCCCCTTGCGGGCGCAGATGACGCGCCCGTTTGGATGCGTCGTGGCTGGGCGCGTTCCATCATGCTGGTGCATCGCTGCACAAAAAAGGAAAGGCGGATCGTGTCAGGATCCGCCTTTTTCATTTCCGCCGGCACCGCATGACCGGCGCGCTACCCGCTGCGCCTACAGGGCCAGGCGCGCGCGGGCGGCGTGGTACTCGGCTTCCAGCCGGTCTACCATCTCGGCCACGGTGGGGACGTCCTCCATCAGGCCCACCCCCTGGCCGGCACCCCAGATGTCGCGCCAGGCCTTGGCCTTGCTGCCACCGCCGGAGCCGAAGTTCATCTTGGTCTTGTCGGCTTCGGGCAGGTTGTCCGGGTCGAGGCCGGCGTTGACGATGGACTTCTTGAGGTAGTTGCCATGCACGCCGGTGAAGAGGTTGGTGTAGACCACGTCGGCCGCGCTGGACTCCACGATGGCCTGGCGATAGGCCTCCTCGACGTTGGACTCGCGCGTGGCCAGCCAGCGCGACCCCATGTAGGCAAAGTCGGCGCCCATGGCCTGCGCGGCCAGCACGGCGTCGCCGGTGGCAATCGCGCCGGACAGCGCCAGCGGTCCCTTGAACATCTTGCGCACTTCACCCACCAGCGCGAAAGGCGACAGCGGGCCGGCATGCCCGCCGGCACCGGCGGCCACCAGGATGAGGCCGTCGACACCGGCTTCCAGGGCCTTTTCGGCGTGGCGGATCGAGATCACGTCATGCAGCACGATGCCGCCGTAGCTGTGCACGGCGTCCAGCATCTCCTTGGGCGGCGCGCGCAGGCTGGAGATGATGATGGGCACCTGGTGCTTCACGCACACCGCCACGTCCTGGGCCAGACGGTCGTTGGACTGGTGCACGATCTGGTTGACCGCGATCGGCCCGACCTTGCGCTCGGGGTGTTGCTGCTGCCATTCGGCCAGCTCGGCCTGCAATTGCGTGAGCCAGACGTCGAGCTGCTCGGCCGGACGGGCGTTGAGCGCAGGAAACGATCCGACCAGCCCGGCCTTGCACTGGGCCGCCACCAGGGCCGGACCGCTGGCGATGAACATCGGCGAGCAAATGATAGGCAGGCGCAGATCTTGCAATGCTTTGGGGTAAGGCGGGGTGTGGGGCATGGTCGTCTCTCGTCGGTTGTCGTTATGTCAAGGCGTGAAGTCGCCGTGGTCCGGCGATTATAGGACAAAATATTACGATCGTGCTTTTTGTTGCTTTGGTGCTGAAATCAGGAAATTATTTATATGATTTACTGTCCAGATCACGACACCGTGCTATTTTTTCCTTGAGCCTGGTGTCATACAGGCCTCGCAGCGCGCCACCGGGGGCAGGCTGCGGATCCGGTCCAGGCCGGCAGGGCCATGCCCGTGTTCCATCCGTTCCATCGTTCCAACGTTTCATCTGCTGTCGCAAGGGGGAATCATGCAAAGCTTCAATTTCGTCAATGTCATCATCATCGCCGTTGCTGCCGTGGGCCTGATCGCGGGCGCGGTATTGCACAAGCGCGCCCTGAAAAAGGCGCTCAACGACTCCCACAAGCTGCACGTGCGCGGCCTGCGCCGCTTCCGGCAGCACTGAGCCGGGTCACCGGCCGGTGCCGCGGATCGGCGGATCCAGGCGCCACAAGACACAACGCCGGGCATTGCTCGGCGTTGTTCGTTTCCGTACCCGAAGAATCTCCCGCTGTGCGGGAATCAGCCGGCGCGCTTGGCCGCAATCGCGTTGCCAGCCCGGCTGACTGACTTGCGGCCCAGCTGTGCGGAGATGAACTGGCCGGCATCGACCACGGCGTCGAGGTCCACACCGGTCTCGATCCCCAGTCCTTGCATCATGTAGAGCACGTCTTCGGTGGCCACGTTGCCGGTGGCGCCCTTGGCATAGGGGCAGCCGCCCAGACCGGCCACCGAGGCGTGGTAGATGCTGATGCCGCTCTGCAGGCTGGCGTAGATGTTGGCCAGGGCCTGGCCATAGGTATCGTGGAAGTGGCCGGAGAGGCCTTCGATATGGAATTCGCGGATCGCCGTTTCCATCACCGGCCTGACCTTGTCGGGCGTGGCCACGCCGATGGTGTCGGCAATGTCGATCTCGTCACAGCCCAGTTCGCGGAAGCGCCGTACCACGTCGGCCACGGCCTCCAGCGGCACCTCGCCCTGGTAGGGGCAGCCGAAGGCACAGCTGACGGCTGCGCGCAGGCGCTTGCGGTGTTCCTTGGCGACGCGGGCCACGTCGGCAAAGCGCGCGATGGATTCGGCGATGGAGCAATTGATGTTCTTCTGCGAGAAGGCCTCGGAGGCAGCGCCGAAGATCACCACCTCATCCACGCCTGCCTCCAGGGCGGCGTCGAAGCCTTTCATGTTGGGCACCAGCGCCGAGTAGACCACGCCGGGCTTGCGCGTGATGCCGTGCATGACCTCGGCGGAGGTCGCCATCTGCGGCACCCACTTGGGCGAGACGAAGGAGGCCGCCTCGACATTGGGGAAGCCCGCCGCCGACAGACGATTGACCAGCTCGATCTTGACCTCGGCGGGGATGGTTTGCTTTTCGTTCTGCAGGCCGTCACGCGGGCCGACTTCGACGATCTTCACTTTCCTGGGCAGGTTCATCTGGCTAGTCTCCGTTTGCTGGGGTGGTGTGCTTGTTTATTGCTTGTTATGAGGGCAAATGCTATCAGCCGGCTGCGGGCGCGCTGTCCTGGCGCACGTCGGCCACGGTGCCGCCGGTCATCTTTTCCAGTTGCGCGGCGGTCAGGCTGAACAGCGCATGCGGGTGGCCGGCGGCGGCCCAGACGCTGCCGAAGTTGAACAGGTCGCGGTCGATCAGCATCACCGGCTCGACCACGTGGCCCACCGGACAGACCCCGCCGATGGCATAGCCGGTCTTCTCGCGCACGAACTTGGCGTCAGCCTTGCCCAGCGGCCCGACCAGGGCGGTCACCTTGGATTCATCGACGCGGTTGCCGCCACTGGCGATCACCAGCACCGGCGCATCGTCGGCCAGGCGGCGGAAGATGATGGACTTGGCGATCTCGGCCACGCTGCAACCGACGGCGGCAGCGGCCTCGGCCGAGGTGCGGCCGGTCGAGGGCAGCATCACCACCGGCTGGTCGTGGCCCATGCTGGAGAGCAGGTCGGCCACACGTTGGGCGGAGGAGGGCAGGGTGGAGGCGGTATCGTTCATCGTTGTTCAGGCGGGGCAGTGGCTCAAGCAGGAAATGATAACAGCATGGCTGTGGCGCTTCAGGCAGCGGGGCGGCAGCTGCCGGGGCTCAGCAGTCCAGCAGGAAGACGCCATCGCTGCGCGCCGCACCGGCCTTCCCCAACTGTGCCACGCACCAGCGGGCCAGCTCATCCTCTTGCAGTTGCATGAAGCGTTCGTTGGTGATGCGCAGCAGGGGGATCTCGCGCATCATCAGCGGCAACTCCGCCAGGGGGATGCGGCCACGGTCCAGCAGCAGGAACTTCACCAGTACCTTGATGCCATTGTGGGCATTGCGCAGGGGATCGGCCTGCAGGTAATCCAGGCGCGAAAAAGCCTTCTCCAGCGCGTCGTCGATCTCATGGAAGGGCGCGCCATGGCCGGGGATGACGGTGCGCACGTCCAGCGTGCGGATCAGTTCCAGCGTGGCGCGGGCTTCCTCGAAACCCGATTCGCCATCGAGCTCGGGGAAGATGATGCCAAAGCCATTGCGCCACAGCGCATCGGCCGAGATCAGTACACCCTCCTGCTCACAGTAGAACAGCAGCGAATGCGGATCATGGCCGGGTGCGGCCAGTACCTGCCAGTCCAGGTCGCCCAGGCGCATGACGTCGCCGCTGCGCAGCGTCTGCGTATGCCTAAAGCGCGGGCAGCGCTGGCCGGTGGCGCGATAGCTCAGCGCCGCTTCATCCCAGCGGTCTACCTTCTCTGCCTCGGCGGCAGGGATGGCGATGCGGCAGTCGTGTTCGGCCTGCAGCGCCGCATTGCCGCCGCAATGGTCGGAATGCAGGTGGGTGTTGACCAGCAGATCCAGCCGCGTGCGGCCGCGCTGCGCCAGCACGTGGCGTACCAGGGTCTGCGTCTGTTCGGCATGGGCGACGTAGCCGCTGTCGATCATCGCCACCTCGTCGCGGCCGAACAGCAACACATTGTTGGAAGATAGCCAGCCCCGTTCCAGCACATGGATGGAAGGGGCGATCCGGAGCGCGGGTGCGTTCATCGCGCCGGCTCAGGCGGCCTTGAATTCCAGCAACTGCGCGCCCTCGGCCACCTGGTCGCCGACCGCGTAGAGCAGGTCTTCGACGGTGCCGGCAGCGGGGGCGGCGATGGTGTGTTCCATCTTCATCGCCTCCATGATCAGCAGCGGCGCACCTTG
>JAFAMT010000457.1 GCA_019233085.1 Herbaspirillum sp. | reverse complement strand
CCGCAAGTCGTGAAGGCCGGGCTGGCCCAGTTGCTGGCCGGCAGCACCATCTGGCCAGGCATGCTGCTATTGCGCCTGCGCCTGGAAAACGGCAAGGTCCGTACCATTCCCATCCTTTCGGATTCGGTTTCCGAAGATACTTTCCGTGCACTTTCCGTGGCGTGCAGGTGGTTGATCAGTCACAATACGGCCAAGGCAAGGATGCTGGAAAAATAAGGCCGGCAGACTTGAAAATTGCCGCGCTGGAAGCATCTGCCAATGATGTGTCAAAGGCAATGACGACAGAACAACACGGCCATAAAAAACAAGGAACCCGGTTTGACGACAGAACGCGAAATTGACCAGCAGCTTGTTGAGCGCGTCCAGCGTGGCGACAAGAAGGCGTTCGAGCTATTGGTAGTCAAGTATCAACGCAAGCTGATGCGCCTGGTGTCGCGCCTTGTACGCGACCAGGCCGAAGCCGAAGACGTGGTGCAGGAGGCCTTCATCAAGGCCTATCGTGCACTGCCGCAATTCCGTGGCGATTCGGCCTTCTATACCTGGCTTTACCGCATCGGCATCAATACCGCCAAGAATTATCTGGTCACCATGGGCAGAAGGGCGCCCACGTCCACTGAAGCCGATGCGGAAGAAGCTGAAACTTTTGACGACGCAGACCATCTGAGGGACATCAACACTCCAGAGTCGATGTTGGCCACCAAGCAGATTGCTCAGACGGTCAACGTGGCGATGGAGGCATTGCCGGAAGAATTACGTACTGCCATCACGTTGCGCGAGATCGAGGGGTTGAGCTACGACGAGATTGCAGATGCGATGAATTGTCCGATCGGCACCGTGCGCAGCCGTATTTTCCGCGCTCGGGAAGCAATTGCCGAGAAGTTGCGTCCACTGCTGGATACGGCGGCGGACAAGCGCTGGTGATGTCGCTGCAAGGCTGTTGTTGTTGAAAAGCAAAATAATAAAGCGGGTATGGAACTAAGATTTTTGCCGGGTGACTGCTTATGGATACCAAAGTAACAACCAGAGAACAGATCTCAGCCCTCGCCGATGGCGAGCTGGGTTCTGAAGAGATGACTATTGCCTTCGCGGCCTTGCGCTCCTCGAAAGAGGGGCAGGAGGCCTGGGAGGATTATCATCGCATCGGCGAGGTGCTGCGTTCGGAAGAGATGGATGTCTCCCTGAGCGCCGGCTTCTCGGCCAAGATGAGCGCATGGCTGGACGCCGAGCCTGCCATCGTGGCGCCGCAGGTGCAGGCTGCGCCGGCCGTCCAGGAAGCGCCTGCTGCGCAAGCGGCGGTCGCGGCCAATGGCGACCACCGCGCTGCCCGTCCGGGTCGCCTGGTGCGTTTGCTCATGCCCAGTGCGGCGGCGGCAGCCGCTGCCGTGGCGGCCGTGTTCGTGGCCATGCCGCAGCAGGCCGTGGTGACGGCTGATGCCAAGGTCGCTGCACCAGCGGTGCAAATGGCTGCGGCGCCAGTGAGCGTGCCCTCGGCCATTGCCACGGTGTCCGATACCAATGGCAATGCACAGAATGTCAATCAACTGAGTTCGCTGGCCCAGCAAGGGGAGGTCAAGCGCGATCCGCGTATCGACGACTACCTCTTCGCCCACCAGCGTTTCTCGCCCTCCTATAGTTCGGCGCAATACGCCCGTTCTGCAGCCTTCTCCACTGACGCCGATAAATAAGATGCGTCGAGCGGGGCGTCTGTACGGCGTACTGTGCTTCCTGTCCGTGTTGATGACGCCCTCTGCCTACGCGGCAGAGGGCGTTTCGTCTCAGCCCCCGGCATCTGCCGGGGCGGTCGTAGCGCCTGGCTCCTCCGGCCTGCTGGCGCAGTTGCATAAGATGCAGTCAGCCCCGCAGCGCCTGGATTACTCCGGCAGTTTCGTCTACCAGCAGGGCTCGCTGATGCGGACCTCGCGCGTCACGCACCTCGTGGCCGGCAAAAATGAGCTGGAAAAGCCGGAAGTGCTCGACGGCAAGCCGCGCGAATTTCTCTGCAATAATGAAGAGATGGCCTGCCAGGGCGCAGGCGCTGGATACACAGGGCCAGGTGGTGGAGCAGATTTCCTTTACGCAGGTGCAGGTTGGTGGGGTTGATCGCGCCCGGGTCAGCCCCACCTACTGGGATGCACCTGGCTGTGGCGCATCGAAAAGGCGGCCATCTCGGTATTTATCGAGCCGGGTAGCCAGGGGCGCCAGGTAGCTGTCTTGCAGCAGGGTGCCATGAATGTCCTCGGTCGTCGCCAGGGGGATTGCTGGCTGATCGTGGTGGGTGAAGTGCCGGTGGCTGCGATCCGGCAAGTATCGAATTCCATTGAACTGAAATCCAAGTAAAAGAGACCGTTGCAATGACTCCCATGAAAAATACCCTGGCCGGCGCCATGCTGGCAGCCTCCGTTTTCGCCTTTGCGCCGGCTGTGCTGGCGGCGCCGCCCGTGGTCTCGCCCTCAGTGGCGGCCTTGCCCGATTTTGCCGATATCGTTGAGCGTACCGGGCCAGGTGTGGTCAATATCCGCACGACTGAACGCGTGCGCCAGAATGCCCAGGGGCAGGGCGGGATCGATGATCCGGAAATGCAGGAATTCTTCCGCCGCTTCTTCGGCATTCCCGTTCCGCGCCAGCAGCAGCCGGGGACGCCGCGCGGTAATGGCAACGGCGGTGGCAATGGCAAGCAGGGCGGCCAGTCCCAGCAGGAAGAAGTGCCGCGCGGCGTCGGCTCGGGCTTCATCATCTCGGCCGATGGCCTGATCCTGACCAATGCCCACGTGGTCGATGGTGCCAGCGAGGTCTACGTGACCCTGACCGACAAGCGCGAGTTCAAGGCCAGGATCGTCGGATCCGATACGCGCACCGATGTGGCCGTGCTCAAGATCGATGGCAGCAACCTGCCGCGCCTGACCATGGGAGATTCCGACAAGATCCGCGCCGGCGAGTGGGTGCTGGCCATCGGTTCGCCCTTCGGCCTGGAAAACACCGTCACCGCCGGCATCGTCTCGGCCAAGGCGCGCGACACCGGCGACTACCTGCCGCTGATCCAGACCGATGTGGCCGTCAATCCCGGTAATTCGGGCGGTCCGCTGATCAACCTCAAGGGCGAGGTGATCGGTATCAACTCCCAGATCTACAGCCGCTCGGGCGGCTTCATGGGGATTTCCTTCGCCGTGCCCATCGATGAAGCGCTGCGTGTGGCTGACCAGTTGAAGGCCAGCGGTCGTGTGACCCGCGGTCGCATCGGCGTGCAGATCGGCGAAGTGACCAAGGACGTGGCCGAATCGCTCGGTTTGGCGCGTGCCCAGGGTGCGCTGGTGCAACGCGTCGAAGCCGGTGGTCCGTCGGAAAAGGCCGGCCTGGAGGCGGGTGACATCATCCTCAAGTTCAATGGCGTGGCCATCGAGCGTCCCAGCGACCTGCCGCGCATGGTGGGCGCCACCAAGCCGGGTTCCAAGGCCACCGTCAACATCTGGCGCAAGGGCAGTGCACGCGATGTCAGCGTGACCGTGGTCGAGCTGGAAGCCGACAAGCCCAAGCAGGCCGAAGACAAGAAGACCAAGCCAGACAACGCCCCCAATGCCCTTGGACTGGTGGTCAGCGACCTTTCGGAGGCTCAGAAGAAGGAGCTGAAGGTTGACAATGGCGTCCTGGTGGAAAATGTCAGCGGTGCGGCAGCGGCAGCCGGCATCCGCCCGGGTGACGTGGTCCAGCGCGTCAACGAGGTCGATGTCAAGGATGCCAAGCAGTTCGGCCAGCTGGTGGCCAAGCTGGATGTGAAGAAGCGCGCAGCAGTCCTGGTGCGCCGTGGCGACTCCTCGCAATTCGTGCCGCTGCGTCCCAATGGGGGCGGCAACTAAGTCTTGATCTTCCCAGCAAGGCTGCGTCCTGGCGCAGGACGCAGCCTTTGTCCATCCACTTCCGGATCCGTCGAGCGAGCCCCGTGTCTGCCATCCCTTCCAATGCCGCAAGCGCTGGCATCTTGCAGTTCATGATTTATTCGCGCAGCTACTGTCATCTCTGCGACGACTTGCGTGACGCCCTGCGCGCTGCCCTGGGTGAGCGTCCGGCGCAGATCGAGATGGTCGATGTCGATGCCGATCCTGCCCTGGTCGAGCGCTACGACGAGCTGGTGCCCGTGCTGATGGGGCAGGATGCTGCGGGCAGCTGGGTGCGCCTGTGCCATTACCACCTGGATGTGCAGGCATTGCAGGCATTTCTCGCGGGTGGTCGGCCGCAAGCCTGATGCTTGCCGGAAACATGGCTTCCACCTAAGTTCGAAGTGTTGCAATAAAAATAATATTATTTCGTACTTTGTCGGGGTAGGGGCAGGGGATGCGATGTTGCTCCGCACCCGAAAATCCGGCTTGTCCCTCTGAAATCCGGTAAAATGTCGGGTCGATTTAGCTGTTGCAAAGGCGCTCGGCTGGGCAAGGCCCGCTACAGAGCGCCTTTTTTCATCGTTTCCAGTCTGTTAATGAACAATATCCGTAATTTCTCGATCATCGCCCACATCGATCACGGCAAGTCCACGCTCGCCGACCGCATCATCCAATTGTGCGGAGGCTTGTCCAACCGTGAGATGGAAGCCCAGGTGCTGGATTCGATGGATATCGAGCGCGAGCGCGGTATCACCATCAAGGCCCAGACCGCAGCGCTGTCCTACAAGGCCAAGGATGGCCAGGTCTACAACCTCAACCTGATCGATACCCCAGGGCACGTCGACTTCAGCTATGAAGTCTCGCGTTCGCTGTCGGCCTGCGAAGGCGCGCTGCTGGTGGTGGATGCCTCGCAGGGTGTGGAAGCGCAGACCGTGGCCAACTGCTACACGGCGCTGGACCTGGGTGTGGAAGTGGTGCCGGTCCTCAACAAGATCGACCTGCCCTCGGCCGATCCGGACAACGCCAAGAGCGAGATCGAAGACGTCATTGGCATCGATGCCTCTGATGCCACCCCGTGCTCGGCCAAGACCGGCCTGGGCGTGGAAGATGTGCTGGAAGCGATCGTCGCCAAGGTGCCGGCCCCCAAGGGTGACCCGGATGCGCCGCTGCAGGCGCTGATCATCGACTCCTGGTTCGACAACTACGTCGGCGTGGTGATGCTGGTGCGTATCGTCAACGGTACCCTGCGTCCCAAGGACAAGATCCTGCTGATGGCCACCGAGACCCAGTACCTGACCGAAAGCATCGGCGTGTTCACGCCCAAGTCGCAGTCGCGCGATTCGCTCACGGCAGGGCAGGTGGGTTTCGTCATCGCCGGCATCAAGGAACTGAAGTCGGCGCGCGTGGGCGACACCATCACCCTGGTCGGCAAGCCGGCGCCTTCGCCGCTGCCGGGCTTCAAGGAAGTGCAGCCGCAGGTGTTCGCGGGCCTCTTCCCGGTGGAAGCCAACCAGTACGACGCACTGCGCGACTCGCTGGAAAAACTGAAGCTCAACGACGCCGCCCTGATGTACGAGCCGGAAGTCTCGCAAGCGCTGGGCTTCGGCTTCCGCTGCGGCTTCCTGGGTCTCTTGCACATGGAAATCGTGCAGGAGCGCCTGGAGCGTGAATTCGACATGGACCTCATCACCACCGCACCCACGGTGGTCTACGAGGTGCAGCAACGCGACGGTACCCTGCTGATGGTGGACAACCCGTCCAAGATGCCGGAAGTCTCGAAGATCGAAGAGATCCGCGAACCCATCGTCACCGTCAACCTCTACATGCCGCAAGAGTATGTCGGCTCGGTCATCACCCTGTGCACGCAGAAGCGCGGCATCCAGATGAACATGAGCTACCACGGCAAGCAGGTGCAGCTGACCTATGAAATGCCGATGGCCGAGATCGTGCTGGACTTCTTCGATCGCCTCAAGTCCACCTCGCGCGGCTATGCCTCGATGGATTATGAGTTCAAGGAATACCGCGCCGCCGACGTGGTCAAGGTGGACATGCTGATCAACAGCGAAAAGGTCGATGCCCTGGCCATCATCGTGCACCGCACCGCCGCGCAGATCCGTGGTCGCGAGGTGGCCGCCAAGATGCGCGAGCTGATCCCGCGCCAGATGTTCGACGTGGCCATCCAGGCCGCCATCGGTGCCACCATCATCTCGCGCGAGAACGTCAAGGCCATGCGCAAGAACGTGCTGGCCAAGTGCTACGGCGGCGACATCTCGCGCAAGCGCAAGCTGCTGGAAAAGCAGAAGGCCGGCAAGAAGCGCATGAAGCAGGTGGGTTCGGTAGAAATTCCGCAGGAAGCGTTCCTGGCAATCTTACAAGTGGAAGACAAATAACATGCAGGCATTGTTGGGTAACTTCGCTCTGATTCTGTTCGTCCTGATGTTGGTGACCGGCGTGATCTGGTTCGCCGATACCTTCTTCCTCTCCAAGCAGCGCCGTGCCCGCGCCGATGCCGCCCTGGCCGAGTTCGATGCCCGTGTGGCGCGCGATGCGGCCGAGGGCATCAAGCGCGATGGCGCCGTCGCCAACGGCCGTGCCGAGTTGCAGGCCAGCCTGTTGAAGCAGCCTGCCTGGATCGAGTATTCGGGCAG
>JAFAMT010000396.1 GCA_019233085.1 Herbaspirillum sp. | reverse complement strand
GGGCAGGGTCGTGCTCTGGATGCATCAGCGTGGGTCCGGGGACGGCAATCTGGCGCGGCAGGCGGTCATCCCCGCCTTGAGGTGCTTCTCCACCATCTGCCGCGATATGTTCAGGCGCTGCGCGACTTCGGCCTGCGGGACCTGGTGGATCTTGTGCATGATGAAGACCTCGCGGCAGCGTGGAGGCAGATTCTCGATAACATCGATGAGTACGTCAAGTTCCTGACGGGCGCCAAGGCGCTCTTCCTCGGTGGGATGGTGGCTGGCCGGCTCGGGCAGCTCGGCCATGCTCTCGACATGGGCGCGTCGGCCGGCCTCGACGCGGTAGCGGTCGATGGCCAGGTGGGTGGAGATCCGGCGCAGGAAGGCCAGCGGGGTATGGACCGCCGTCCTGGGAGAACGCTCCAGCACATGGACGCACACATCCTGCATCACGTCGCGCGCAAAGCTGCGGTCGCCGAAGCGGCGACGCAGGTGGTCGACCAGCTCATCGTAATGATGAAGCAGGGCCGACATCAGCGATGGCGAGGAAGAGTCGCGGGACAAGAGGGGCGCCAGGCAGCGTTGGAAAACGCGGATTATAAATGATAATCATTATTAATCAATCCTGCCTGGCGGGCAGCCCGGGAGTGATCAGGACAGGCCGAGATCCTGGGCGATCACGCGTCCGATGGCGGCATGGACGGCATCGCGGCGGGCATCGTCGGCCTGGTTTTCGGTGAGGTAGACGGCAAACAGCAGCGGCGTGCCTTGCGCGGTCCAGATCACGCCGATGTCATTGCTGGTCCCCAGGCGGCCGGTGCCGGTCTTGTCGCCCATCTTCCAGTTGCCCGGCAGGCCGGCGCGCACGCGCTTGTCGCCGGTCTGGTTGGCGCGCAGCCATTGCGTGAGCTGGTCGCGCGAGGCGGGCTTGAGGGCGTTGCCCAACACGACGGTGCGCAGGTTGGCCGTCATCGCCGCCGGCGTGGTGGTGTCGCGCGGGTCACCCGGCACGGCTTCGTTGAGCGTGGGCTCGTTGCGGTCCAGGCGGGTCTTGTCATCGCCCAGCGTGCGGATGAAGGCAGTCAGGCCGGCTGGTCCGCCCATGCTGGCCAGCATCAGGTTGGCGGCGGTGTTGTCGGAGAGCGTCATGGCCGCTTCGCACACCTGCGCCATCGACAGGCCCTGGCCACCGACATGCTTGCCGGTCGTGGGGGAGTAGGGTACCAGGTCGTGCTTGCTGTAGACGAGGCGACGTTCCAGCTGCTCGCGGCCCTGGTCGACGCGATGCAATACCGCCGTAGCCGCCAGGAACTTGAAGGTGCTGCACATGGGGAAGCGCTCGTCGGCGCGATAAGCCCACTGGCGACCGCTGGCGGTATCGACCAGCGAGACGCCCAGGCGCCCACCGACGGAGGATTCCAGCGCTGCCATCTTGTCGTTGAAGGGGTTGGAGTCCCCAGTTTTACTTGCCTTGCTGCCATCGGCAGCCCAGCTCTTGCTGATCATTGCAGTGGCTGCCAGTGCGGCCAGGGTCAGGAAGTTTCTTCTTCCGGGCATGTTTTCTCCTCTGTAGTCGAGCTTGGCGCTGTCGCCAAGCGGATGAACAGGGCAGATGATAGGCAGTGGCGGCCGCGCTCGCAATTCACGATAATTGGGACTAGTCCCAAGAAAATCTGATGCCTGGAGTCATGCATGTATCTGCCCCTCAATGCCTTGCGCGCCTTCGAAGTCTCGGCCCGTCATCTCTCCTTTACACGTGCGGCCGAGGAACTGAGCGTGACCCAGACTGCCGTCAGCATGCAGGTCAAGAACCTGGAACAACGCCTGGGTGTGTCCCTGTTCCGCCGCCTGCCGCGCGGATTGGCCCTGACCGATGAAGGGTTGGCGCTGCTGCCGGTGGTGGCGCAATCCTTTGGCCGGATAGCCGACGTGCTGGGCCAGTTCGAGCATGGTCGCCGGCGCGAGGTGCTCACGGTAGGCGTGGTCGGCACCTTCGCAGTGGGCTGGCTGATGTCGCGCCTGCGCGAATTCCAGCACAACCATCCCTTCATCGACCTGCGCCTGCTGACCAACAACAACCGTGTCGACCTGGCCGGTGAGGGCCTGGATTTCGCGATCCGCTTTGGCGATGGTGCATGGCATGGCACCGAGGCTGAACATCTGTTCGCAGCGCCCCTGGCGCCGATGTGCGCGCCGGAGATCGCCGGGCGCTTGCGCCATCCCGCCGACCTGGCCGGCGAGACCTTGTTGCGCTCCTACCGCGCCAGCGAGTGGGGCCAGTGGTTCGCCGCTGCCGGACTGCCTTGTCCACCCTTGCGCGGCTTCGTGTTCGACTCCTCGCTGGCCATGGCCGAAGCGGCCGCGCAGCAGGCCGGAGTGGCGCTGTTGCCGGTGCTGATGTTCGAGCGTGAACTGCGTGAAGCGCGCCTGGCCTGCCCCTTCGGGATCGAGATCGAGACCGGGGCCTACTGGCTCACCCGGCTCAAGTCGCGCCAGCAGACGCCGGCCATGGAGGCCTTCCGCCGATGGCTGCTGACCCAGGCTGAAGGCATGTAGGTGTGAGCACCGGTGATGACGGCATGCAACAGACCTCACCGTGTAGGAAAATCCCTGATGGACGAATGGCGATTGCACGCCTAGAATAAATGTTATAAACAATTTTGACGGAGCGTGCCGCACCGTCACAGATCAAGCCGGCACATGTTGTGAACACAATCCCGTTTCAAAGGGGGTATGCCATGAATTACATTGCCAAGCTTTATCGCATGCTGGTCGCCTATCTCAACGACTCCAGCGATCTCACCACCGGTTCGCATCGCGGTGCGCCGCAGTGTTGCAGCCTGTATTCCGGCCTGTCGACCATGTCGCAGGACAACTCCCGCGACTGATCCTCTTTCGGGGCGGCCAGCCATCGACTGCCGCCTCACTCCCCTGCGCCCTGCGCGCAAAAAAAGGCCACATCCAGGATGTGGCCCAAGCACTGCTACTTACCAGAGACGTAAAAACAACCAGGGGTCGAACGCGCAGCGCACCGATGCGCTGCCGCACGCCGGTATCAATCGGGAATGACGGCTGTGGCATCGACCTCGACCAGGTACTCGGGGCGGGCGAAGGCGCTCACCACGATCCCCGTGGAGACCGGATAGACACCCTTGAGCCACTTTCCCACCACCCGGTAGACATCCTCGCGAAAGCGCGGGTCCGAGATGTAGATGGTGAGCTTGCAGATATGCTCCAGCCGGCTGCCGGCCTCCTTGAGGAGCATGTCGATGTTCTTCATGGCCTGTTCGGTCTGGCCCTTGACGTCGCCGATGCAGACACTCTCCGAGGTATCGAGGTCCTGGCCGATCTGGCCGCGCAGGAAGACCATGGTGCCGCGTGCCACCACGGCCTGGCAGAGGTCGTTGTCGATCTGTTGTTCGGGGTAGGTGTCGCGGGTGTTGAACTTGCGGATGCGGGTATGTGCCATGGCGGTTCCGATGCGTGGTTGGGGGAGTCGGGCAGGGGCTTACTTCTTGTCGAAATAACCGGCGCGGATGCTCGCGCCGATCAGGTTGACGATCAGGCGGCCGGCAGTGACGCAACTGATCTTGCTGGCGTTGTCCTTGGCCGGCTGGATCTCGACGATATCCATGCCCACCACGCGCCCCTTGTTGACCAGGCCGTGGATCAGCTTGCGTGCCTGCAGGAAAGTCACGCCCCCCGGCGCCGGGCCGTCGACGGCAGGCATGATGGCGCAATCCAGGCCATCGGCGTCGATGGTCAGGTAGTAGTTGCCGCCATCGGGGATGCGTGCCAGCACGGCGTCCATGCCGATGTCATGCAATTCGTAGGCGCTGATGAGATCGGCGCCCCATTCACGCGCGGCGCGGTAGTCGGCCGGCCGGCCACTGCCCTGGGCGCGCAGGCCGATCTGCACGATGTGCTTCACGTAGGGCAACTCGGAGGCGCGCCGGATCACGCTGGAGAGACCATCGCGCACGCCGTTGACCTCGTCGCGCCAGTCCAGGTGGGCGTCGATGTGCACCAGGGTGATGGGGCCGACTTCGTCGAAGCCACGCAAGACCGGATTGGTGATGCCATGGTCGCCGCCCAGCACGATGGGCAGGCCGCCGCCGCGCAGGATCTGGCGGATGGCCAGCTCGGCGCGGCGCTTGTGATCCTCGGGCTGGGCCAGGTCGGGCATGACGTCGCCGCAATCGACGAAGCGGATATCGTCGCGTTCCTGCAGCAGCGGGCCGTCGATATCGAAGTCGTAGTGCGAGGGATGACGCACCATGCGATCGGTCAACTCGCGCAGTGCCTGCGGTGCATTGGTCTGGTCGTTGCTGTACTGGCGCGGGCCGTAGGCGGCGCCAAAGGGAACGCCCAGCACGACGATGTCGGCCTGCAATTGGCTCTGTTCGGTGAACTCGCTCACCAGTTCCGAATACAGCAGGGTCTTGTGGCCGGTGCGTGGCGGGACGGTCAGGTTAGACATGGCGGGCAATCCAGGTAGGGTGGTCCGGGCGAGGACGGCGATGTCGTCGCGGCATGGAGCCACTCTAGTGAGCGCCGGCGGTCATGGAAAATGATTCTTTTGGGGGTATAGTTCCTTTTTTCGAGACTTTGCTGCGGCAAGCTTGTCGAGCTTATCTCGGACGGAAAGAGGCTCCCATGATCAAGCTGGATTTCGACGAGCGCGATCTGCGTTCGCTGCGCGTGTTCTGCAACGTCGCCGAGGCGGGCGGGTTTGCTGCCGCCGAGCGGCTGTTGCTGATGTCCAAGGCCTCCATCAGCCGCCACGTGCGTGAGGTCGAGCAGCGCCTGGGCGTGCGCCTGTGCGAGCGCGGTCCCGCCGGTTTCCGCTTGACGCCCGAGGGCGAGGTGGCGCTGACCCTGGCCAGCGCCGCGCTGCGCTCGCTGGAGCGCATCCGCCCGGAGATCGATGCCGTGCATGGCGTGCTCTCCGGTCCGCTGGCCCTGGGCGTGGTGGAGCATGCGCTGAGCCATCCCGATTGCAGGCTGCCGCAAGCCATCGCCATGCTGCGGCGACGCGCGCCGCAGGTGCAGCCGCGCATCGAGGTGATGACTTTTCCCGAACTCAACCAGGCGCTGCGCGAGCAGCGGGTCGATATCGCCATCCGGGGCCGTTATCCGGGGGATGACGAGTTCGATTACCTGCCCCTGTTCGTGGAAAGCCATCGCATCTACGGCGCCATCCGCAAGGAGTCCGGTGAGCCGCGCAAAGGCGCGCCAGCGCTGGTCTACCGGCCACACCCCTATGTCGAGCAGGTGCTGGCGACCGGCGACTACCCGCGTGGCCCCGAGGCTGGCGGACTGGAGGCCATCGCCTTGCTGGTGGCCAC
>JAFAMT010000373.1 GCA_019233085.1 Herbaspirillum sp. | reverse complement strand
CGTCCAGGCCATGGGCTACGTGGCCCCGGCCATCATCGCCGATTGGGGCGTGAGCAAGGCCAGCCTGGGGCCGGTGTTTGGCGCGGGCCTGTTCGGCATGCTGCTGGGCTCGCTGATACTGACCCCGGTGGGCGACCGCTACGGCCGCCGTCCGGTGCTGATCGCCTCCACGCTCTTCTTCGCGGCCTGCATGCTGGCCACGCCCCTGGTCACCACCCTCGACCAGCTGCTGATCGTGCGCTTCATCACCGGTTTTGGCCTGGGCAGCATCATGCCCAATGCGATGGCGCTGGTGGGTGAGTTCAGCCCCTCATCCTCGCGTGTCACGCGCATGATGCTGGTGTCCTGCGGCTTCACTGTGGGCGCTGCGGCAGGCGGGTTCGTGAGCGCCGCGCTGATCCCGGCGCACGGCTGGCATTCGGTGTTCTGGGTCGGCGGTGCGGTGCCGCTGGTGCTGGGCCTGGCCATGCTGGCCTGGCTACCCGAGTCGATCCAGTTCCTGGTGCTGCGTCGTCGTCCGCGCCAGCAGGTGGCGCGCTGGCTGCGCAAGCTCGATCCCGCCATCGTGGTCGATGAGCGGACCCATGTCGTGGTCAAGGATGCCAAGGCCGAGGGCATGCCGGTGGCCGAGCTGTTCCGCGATGGCCGTGCCGGTGTCACGCTGCTGCTGTGGCTGATCAGCTTCATGAACCTGATCAACCTGTACTTCCTTTCCAACTGGCTGCCTACCCTGATCCGCGACGCCGGTTACTCCACCAGCATGGCGGTGCTGATCGGTACTTCGCTGCAGGTCGGTGGCGTGATCGGTACGCTCTTGCTGGGCCGCTTCATCAACCGTTTCGGCTTCACCCGCGTGCTGGGCGTATGCTTCCTGCTGGCTTGCATCTCCATCGCACTGATCGGCAAGGTGGCGACCGTGCCGGCACTGCTGTTCGTCACCGTCATCGTGGCCGGTTTCTGCATCGTCGGCGGCCAGCCGGCCGTCAACGCACTGGCCGGCACCTACTATCCGACCACGCTGCGTTCCACCGGTATCGGCTGGGCGCTGGGCATCGGTCGCATCGGCTCGGTGGTGGGCCCGGTGATCGGCGGCCAGCTGATCGCCCTGCAGTGGACCAATGGTTCGCTGTTCGTCGCCGCCGCCGTGCCGGCACTGATTTCGGCGCTGACCATTGCGCGCCTGCATCGCACTTCCCGAGGAGCTCCTGCATGAATACCATCGCCGATTCTTCCCTCAGCCATGCCGTCCAGACCCGCGGCTACCAGTCCGGCTTCGGCAACGAGTTTGCCACCGAAGCGCTGCCGGGCGCCTTGCCGCCGCACCAGAATTCGCCGCAGCGGGCCGCCTATGGCCTGTATGCCGAGCAGATTTCCGGTACCGCCTTCACGGCGCCGCGCAGCCACAACCGCCGTTCGTGGTTCTACCGCATCCGCCCGGCGGCCGTGCACCATCCCTTCGAGGCGATGGAGTCGGGCAAGCTGCTGAGTCATTTCGATGACGTGGCGCCTCCGCCCAACCAGTTGCGCTGGGATCCGCAACCCATGCCCGTGGTGCCCACCGACTTCGTCGAGGGCCTGGTCACCATGGCCGGCAATGGTTCGCCGCAAGCCCAGAGCGGCTGCGCCATCCACCTGTACGCAGCCAACCGCTCGATGACCGACCGCTTCTTCTACTCGGCCGATGGCGAGATGCTGATCGTGCCGCAGGCCGGTCGCCTGCAATTGCGCACCGAGATGGGCGTCATCGAGATCGAGCCGCAGGAGATCGCCGTCATCCCGCGTGGGGTGCGCTTCCAGGTACGCCTGTTGGACGGCGAGGCACGCGGCTACGTCTGCGAGAACTTCGGCGCGCTCTTGCGCCTGCCCGACCTGGGGCCGCTGGGTTCCAACGGCCTGGCCAATCCACGCGACTTCGCCACGCCCCACGCCTGGTACGAAGACCGCGAGGGCGATTTCAGGCTCATCGCCAAGTTCGGTGGTCACCTGTGGCAGGCCAGGATCGGTCATTCGCCGCTGGACGTGGTGGCCTGGCATGGCAACTACGCGCCCTACAAGTACGACCTGCGCCACTTCAATACCATCGGCTCGATCAGCTACGATCACCCCGATCCGTCCATCTTCCTGGTGCTGCAGGCGCAAAGCGACACACCGGGGGTGGATACGATCGACTTCGTGATCTTCCCGCCGCGCTGGCTGGCTGCCGAGAACACCTTCCGCCCGCCCTGGTTCCACCGCAACGTGGCCAGCGAATACATGGGCCTGATCACCGGCCAGTATGATGCCAAGGAAGGCGGCGGTTTTGTGCCCGGCGGCGGCAGCCTGCATAATTGCATGAGCGGCCATGGACCCGACGCGGCCACCTTCGAGAAGGCCAGCCACATCGATACCAGCAAGCCCAACAAGGTCGATCACACCATGGCCTTCATGTTCGAGACACGCAACATCCTTTGCCCCACGCGCCATGCGCTGGAGTCGCCGACCTTGCAACGCGACTACCAGGACTGCTGGCTGGGCATCCAGAAGAACTTCAACCCGGAGCGCGCATGAGCCTGCCTAGCCTGAAACTGAACGAAACCCACGATACCGACCTGCGCAGCTGGGTCGACAGCGCCAATGCCGACGCTTGTCCCTTCCCGATCCAGAACCTGCCCTATGGCGTGTTCCGCCGCGCCGGCGGCGAAGAGACGCTACGCGCGGGGGTGGCCATCGGCGACCAGATCCTGGACCTGCCGGCCGCCCAGGCTGCCGGCGCCTTCTCGGGTTTCGACGAGGCCACGCGCCATGCCGCCCACGCGGCCTGCGCCGGGTCTACCCTCAATGCCCTGATGGCGCTGGATCCGGCAGCCTGGTCGGCGCTGCGCCTGGCGATCTCGCGCCTGTTGCGCACCGGCTCGCCGCACCAGACCGAACTGGCCGCCTGCCTGGTGCCGCAGGCCCGGGCCGAATATGGCGTGCCGGCCGCCATCGGCGACTACACCGATTTCTACACCTCGATCCACCATGCCACCACGGTAGGCAAGCTGTTCCGTCCCGACAATCCGCTGCTGCCCAACTACAAGTGGGTGCCGATCGGCTATCACGGTCGCGCCTCTTCGATCGCGGTCTCGGGCCAGCAGTTCCGCCGTCCGGTCGGCCAGACCCGTGCCCCGGATGCCGAGACCCCCAGCTTCGGTCCCTGCAAGCGGCTGGACTACGAACTGGAACTCGGCATCTTCATCGGCGGCGGCAATGCCCTGGGCGAGCCGGTACCCATGAGCCAGGCCGAGGACAAGGTGTTCGGCCTGTGCCTGTTGAATGACTGGTCGGCGCGTGACGTGCAGGCCTGGGAATACCAGCCGCTGGGGCCCTTCCTGTCCAAGAGCTTCGCCTCCACCATCTCGCCCTGGATCGTCACGCTCGAAGCGCTGGCCCCATACCGCTGCAGCTGGACCCGTCCCGAAGGCGATCCGCAGCCGCTGCCCTACCTGGATGCGCCCACGCTGCGCGAGACCGGCGCCATCGACCTGCAACTGGAAGTGCTGATCCAGACCGCCGCCATGCGCGAGGCGGGACGGCCGGCGCAACGCCTGTCGCTGTCCAACTACCGCGATGCCTACTGGACCGTGGCGCAGCTGGTGGCGCACCACACCGTCAATGGCTGCAACCTGCGCCCGGGCGACTTCCTGGGCTCCGGTACACTGTCCGGACCGAAGCCCGATGAAGCCGGTTCGCTGCTGGAACTGACCACCGGCGGCAAGACGCCCATCACCCTGGCCGGCGGCGAGAAGCGCGTCTTCCTGGAAGATGGCGACACCATCATCATGCGCGCCGTGGCCCGTCGCGATGGTTTGCCGCTGATCGGTTTCGGCGAAGTGGCCGGCACCGTGCTGCCGGCGCGCCTGCTGGCCTAAGACCAGATTCTTTGTCGGAGGAAGAAAGAGGATGACAACCCTGTTCGGCTATTTCCGCAGTTCGGCGTCCTATCGCGTGCGCATCGCCCTGAACCTCAAGGGGGTGGCCTACGATACGGCGCCGGTGCATCTGCTCAACCAGGGCGGGGAGCAGTTCCTGCCCGCCTTCACGCAATTGAATCCGCATTCGCTGGTGCCCGTGCTGGCCGTCGAGGGCCGCCACCTGACGCAGTCGCTGGCGATGCTGGAATACCTGGAAGAGCTCTATCCCATGCCCTCGCTGCTGCCCGGCGACGCCCGCCAGCGCGCCCACATCCGCGAGCTGGCGCTGGCCATTGCCTGCGAGATCCATCCGCTGAACAACCTGCGCGTGCTGCGTTACCTCAAGCACGAACTGGGGGTGGCGGAGGAGCAGAAGAATGCCTGGATACAGCACTGGATCAAGCTCGGCTTCGCCGCGCTGGAGCAGCAACTGGCCGCCGACACCACGCGCGGCCATTTCTGCGTGGGCGATGCGCCCACCATGGCCGATTGCTGCCTGGTGCCGCAGATGTTCAATGCCCGCCGCTTCGAGGTGGACATGGCGCCTTATCCCACGCTGTGCGCCATCGAGGACGCCTGTAACGCCCTGCCTGCCTTCCAGCAGGCCCACCCCTCGCAGCAGCCAGACGCTGCCTGAGCTGGCTTGATCAGACCTGCTGGCGCCGTGGCACCAGCAGGTTGCCGGTCATGATCAGCACCGGTTCGTCGTGCTGGTTGTAGGTGGTCACGCGATGGTTGAGGAAACCTTGCCTGGGCTTGGACTGCGAGGTCTTCACGCCCAGCACTTCCACCTCCAGCCGTAGCGTATCGCCCGGCCGGGTCGGGCGCGGCCAGCGGAATTCATCGAAACCGGCACCAATCAATCCCCCCTCGATACTGAGCGTATCGACCAGCAGGCGCATGGTCAGCGCCGCCGTGTGCCAGCCGCTGGCGGCCAGGCCACGGAAGAAGGTCTGCTGCGCGGCGGCCTCGTCGAGGTGGAAGGGTTGCGGATCGTATTGGGTGGCGAATTGCTTGATGGCGTCGGCGTCCACCGTGATGGTGTGCGGCGAGCTGAAGGTCTGGCCTGGCTGGAAATCCTCCAGGTACTTGGGCTGGTTCACGACGTCTCCCTGTCATTGTTCTGGAAAGTGAATGCCCGCCGTGATCG
>JAFAMT010000357.1 GCA_019233085.1 Herbaspirillum sp. | reverse complement strand
AGAGCGTTGTCTCTTGCTTTCCCCGGCAGCTGCGATGTGGTGTTGTGCCACTGACTGCGTGTTGCGAAAATATAGGGGACACGAGCCGATGTCAAATCAGCTCGCGTCAGCCTCCTCGTGAATCATCACCCCAAAAAAACAAATGCCGCCCGGAAATATCCCGGACGGCATCGTATCAGTCTCGCGCACAGGCGCGACAGCTAATCAGGCAAAGCTGATCTGCACCTTCATCATGGTCGAGCGGTCACCAGCGATCTCGAAGGCTTCCACCGACTTCTCGATGGGATAGGTGGCCGAGATGAGCGGCTTCACGTCGACCAGCTTCCGGTTCATCAGCTCCACGGCCATGGCGAACTCTTCGTGGAAGCGGAAGGCGCCGCGCCAGTCCAGCTCCTTGCCCACCAGCAGGTTGGCCGGGAACTGGATGTCGCCACCCAGGCCGACCTGCACGATGATGGCCTGCGGGCGCAAGGCCTCCAGCGCACCGACCAGCGCGCGTTCGTTGCCGCTGGCCTCGAAGAGCACATCGAAAGTCCCCTTGTCGGCGGCATAGGCCTTCAGGGCGTCGGGGGTCTCGGCCATGTTGATGGCACGATCAGCACCGACCTTGAGAGCGGCTTCCAGCGGCATCTTGGCCACGTCGGTGGCCACCACTTCCAGCGCGCCGGCACGACGGGCAGCGATCACCACCAGCGCGCCGATCGGGCCGCAACCGGTGACCAGCACGCGCTTGCCCACCAGCGGGCCGGCGCGGCGCACGGCGTGCAGCGCCACCGACAGCGGCTCGGCCATGGCCGCCTCGCCATCGGTGACGTGGTCGGCCACGATATGGGCCTGGGAGCGCTCGATGACGATTTCCTGACGGAATGCACCCTGCACGTGCGGGGTGCGCATGGCGCTGCCGTAGAAGCGCATGTCCAGGCAGTGGTTCTGCTTGCCTTCCTGGCAGTACTTGCAGGTGCCGCAGGGACGGCTGGGGGAGATGGCAATACGGGTGCCGGGGGCGATATCGCTGATGGCCGAACCGACTTCGGCGATCTGGCCCGAGACCTCATGGCCCAGCACCATCGGTTCCTTGATGCGCACCACGCCGAAACCGCCATGATGGTAGTAGTGCAGGTCGGAGCCGCAGATGCCGCCGGCCTTGACCTTGACCTTCAATTGCTGCGGCTGCAGTTCGCCCGTTTCCAGTTCCTGGATGCGCAGGTCGTGCGGTGCATGAATGACGATGCCTTGTTGCATGTTCTTCTCCTGAGGGGAACGTGTTGGCTTACAGGGTCGCGGTGACGCCACCGTCGACATAGAGGATGTGGCCGTTGACGAAGCGCGAGGCATCGCTGGAGAGGAATACCGCTGCCCCCACCAGGTCTTCGACATCGCCCCAGCGGCGCGAGGGCGTGCGGCCCACCAGCCAGTCGGTGAACTTGGCATCGTTGACCAGGGCCATGTTCATCTCGGTCTTGAAGTAGCCCGGGCCCAGGCCATTGACCTGGATGCCGTACTTGCCCCAGTCGATCGCCATGCCCTTGGTGAACATCTTCACCGCGCCCTTGGTGGCGGTATAGGGTGCGATGCCGGGACGACCCAGCTCGCTCTGCACCGAACAGATGTTGACGATCTTGCCGCGCCCGCGCGGGATCATGTGGCGCGCCACGGCCTGGGCGGCATAGAAGACGCTGTTGAGGTTAGTGTTGATGAGCTCGTGCCAGTCCGATTCCTTGAACTCTTCCAGCGGATTGCGGCGCTGGATGCCGGCATTGTTGACCAGGATGTCGATGGCGCCGATCTCGTCCTCGATCTTCTGCACGGCCGCCTTGACGGCCTCCGAGGAGGTGGCGTCGAAGCTGGACTCATGGATGGCATGGCCCTCGGCGCGCAGTTGCGCGGCCACGCCGGCCAGCTTGCCGGCATCGCGGCCGTTGAGCACGATGGCCGCGCCCGCCTGCGCCATGCCGCGCGCCAGTGCCAGGCCGATGCCACCGGAGGACCCGGTGATCAGGGCCAGTTTTCCTTCCAGCGAAAAGCCCTGCAAGCCTGCGGGCAATTGGGTGGTCTTGGTAGTCATGCCATCTCCTATGAATGAAATCGGGTGCTCATCAAATCAACGCTAGTGTTCGTCCTCTGGAGCGCCTTCGATACGGCCCAAGGGCCTACTCAGTCCGAACGGAAAAATGGAGCACAGAAACAGTGAAACAACTTATTGAGGCGCACGCCCCAGCTCGCGCTGGAAGGCTGCAATGGCGTGGTACTCCGCCTCCAGCTTGGCCGGGATGGCTGCAAAGATCGGTTGCAGGCGGCCATAGACGGCCACCGCCTTGGCCTCCGGTACATGATGGTTGGTGGAGCCGACCATCTCCGAGATCACCGACAGCGACGGCACCAGGCCCAGCGCCCAGGCACCCAGCACGGCCGCGCCCAGGCAGGAGGACTCCACGCTCTCGGGCACCACCACCTCGCGGTTGAAGATATCGGCCATCATCTGGCGCCACAACGCCGAGCGGGCGAAGCCGCCGGTGGCCATCATGCGCCTGGTCGGGCCGACCAGCTCTTCCAGCGCCGGCAGGATGCTGTAGAGATTGAAGATCACGCCCTCCAGCGCGGCGCGGATCATGTGGTGCTTGCCATGGTGCAGGCCCAGGCCGAAGAAGGAGCCGCGCAGGTCGGCATTCCACAGCGGCGCACGCTCGCCGGCCAGGAAGGGATGGAACAGCAGTCCCTCGGCGCCGGGGCTGACCTTCTCGGCAATGCGGGTCAGGGCCTCGTAGGGATCGACGCCCTCGTCGCGGGCCACGGCAGCCTCGGCGGTGGCCAGTTCGTCGCGCACCCAGCGGAAGATGTTGCCGCCGTTGTTGACCGGGCCGCCCACGACCCAATGCTTCTCGGTCAGGGCGTAGCAGAACAGGCGGCCGTGCGGATCGGTCAGGGGCTGGTCGATCACGGTACGCATGGCGCCGGAGGTGCCGATGGTCACGGCCACATGGCCGATCTCGATGGCATTGACACCCAGGTTGGAGAGCACGCCGTCGTTGGCGCCGATGATGAACGGGGTCTCTTCCGACAGGCCCAGGCGCTGCGCCATCTGCGACGACAGGGCCGGCAGGCGGTGCGTGGTCGGCACCGGGGTGGGCAGCTGCTCGGGCCTGACCCCCAGCAGTGCCAGCGCGCCCTGGTCCCAGGCCAGCTCGCGCAGGTTGAACATGCCGGTGGCCGAGGCGATGGAGTGGTCCACCACCCACTGGCCGAACAACTGGTACAGCAGGTATTCCTTGATACCAACGAAGCGCGCCGCCTTGTCGAAGACAGCCGGCTTCTCGTGACGCATCCACATCAGCTTGCACAGCGGCGACATCGGATGGATGGGCGTGCCGGTACGGCGGTAGACGGCATTGCCGTCATGCTCGCGCTTGATCCGTTCGGCCCAGACCGAGGCGCGGATATCGCCCCAGGTGATGCTGTTGGAGAGCAAGCCATTGTCGGCGTCCAGCGCGATGACGCTGTGCATGGCGGCGCTGAAGGAGACCAGCGCGATTTCCTCGGGCCGGGCCCGGGCCGCCTTGACGGCGCCGGCGATGGAATCGAGGGCGGCCTCGACGATCTGTTTCGGATCCTGCTCCGCCATGCCCGGCTCGGTACACAGTACCGGATACTCCTGCGCATGCTGGGCGACCACCTTGCCATCGAGGGTGAAGACGACGGTCTTGGTGCTGGTGGTGCCGAGATCGACACCGAGCATGTAGCGGGCGGAGGTGGAC
>JAFAMT010000334.1 GCA_019233085.1 Herbaspirillum sp. | reverse complement strand
GCTGGCCGCGGTGATCTCGGCGACGATGTCGCAGACGCGCTTGACGCTGGCCACCACCTCGTTCATGGTCTGGCCGGCTTCGTTGACCAGCTTGCTGCCGGTGTCGACCTTGGTCACCGAGTCATCGATGAGCGACTTGATCTCGTGAGCCGCCGATGCGCTGCGCTGGGCCAGTGAGCGCACTTCGGAGGCGACCACGGCGAAGCCGCGTCCCTGTTCGCCGGCTCGGGCCGCTTCCACGGCGGCGTTCAGGGCCAGGATGTTGGTCTGGAATGCAATGCTGTCGATCACGCCGATGATGTCCACGATCTTGCGTGAGGAGTCATTGATGGCGCCCATCGTATCGACCACCTTGCCCACCACCTTGCCACCGCTCAACGCGATTTCCGAGGCCGATACGGCCAGCTGGTTGGCCTGGCGGGCATTGTCGGCGTTCTGGCGCACGGTGGAGGTCAGTTCTTCCATGGCCGAGGCGGTTTCTTCCAGCGCGCCGGCCTGCTGCTCGGTGCGGGTGGACAGGTCCATGTTGCCGCTGGCGATCTCGGCCGAGGCAGTGGAGATGGTGTCGGTACCCAGGCGGACATCCCGCACGATGTCGAGCAGCTTGCCATTCATCTGCTTGAGGGCATCGAGCAGTTGTCCGGTTTCGTCACGGGAAGCATGGGGGATGTCGGCGCTGAGATCGCCCTCGGCGACGCGGCGGGCGATGGTCACGGCATGGCCCAGCGGACGGGCCACCAGGCGTGCCAGCCACCAGGACAGGCTCATGGACAGCACCACGCAGGCGACGATGAGGCCGATGATGCTGAGGTGGGCTTCTTCATAGACACGATTGGCGTCGGCTTCGGAAGCGTTCGCTCCCTTGCTGTTGACTTCGGATAATTCGCCGAGCTGTTCCTGCAGCTTGCGGTAGATCGGCGTGGAGGCGCTATCCAGCAGGGCATGGGCGGCGTCCTGCTGGCCTGCGATGAACAGGGCCTTGTAGCGTTCGTGGAGCGACTTGTATTCGTTGATGCCGCGCATGACCTCGGGATAGAGCTCCTTCTCGCGCGGGACCGACAGCAGTGTGCCGTAGTGTTCGGTTTCCTTGAGCAGGACGGCGATCTGCTGGTCAGCGCGATCGCGGGCGGCGGCTTGTTCCTTCGGATCGGCGGCGAGCATCAGCTGCAGGTCGAAGCTGCGCGAGCGCGACAGCGACAGGCTCATCCTGGACAGGTTGCTGATGCTGGGCAGCCAGTTGCGCGCGATGTCGGTGGCGCTCTTGTTGACGCTGGCCAGCTGCATGGCCGAGAGGCCACCCAGGGTGACCAGGAATACCAGAACGACAAGGAAGGCCGCGTTGAGCTTCTGGGCAATCCTGAGATTGTAGAACCATGTCATTTTTAGACTCCTGATAGATGGCGCGATGTCTTCGATGCGCTCAGGAGTCATCATAGGAGGGTGAAGCAAATAAATCAAATAAAACAATTTAAGCAGTTGTTTTATTTTCTTAGGGATTTTCCCTATTCAGCTTTTTCTCAACCATTTCTCGACGGTGCTCATCAGGCCGACCTGGGTGAAGGGTTTGCTGAGGTAATCGTCCATGCCGGCATCCAGGCAGCGCTGGCGGTCGCCTTCGATGGCGCTGGCGGTCAGGGCGATGATGGGAATGCGCGGCAGGTCCTGCTCCTGCTCGTAGGCGCGTATCTCGGTCGTGGCCTGGTAGCCGTCCATGATGGGCATCATGCAGTCCATCAGGATCAGGTCGTAGCCGCCATTGCGTGCGGCCTGGACAGCCTGGGCGCCGTTTTCCACTTCGTGCAGGATGCAACCCTTGCGGGCCAGCAGGATGCGCAGGAGCTGGCGGTTGATTTCGGTGTCCTCGGCCACCAGGATGCGGGCGCCGGCCAGCGGGACTGCCGCTGGTTCCGATGTCGCCGTCGTCGGCGGCGGCGGGGAGGCGACCGCCTCGGTGCTGGCCGGGGCGGCGGACTGCTCAGGGGGCGGTGTATCGGCTACCTCCCGGCACGGGACATCGAAGCTGAACTTGGTCGACTGACCAGGGATGCTGCGGCAGGCGATGTGGCCGCCCATCAGCTCCACCAGGTTCTTGCTGATGGCCAGGCCCAGTCCGGTGCCACCGAAGCGGCGGGCGATGGAGTTGTCGGCCTGGGTGAAGGGCTGGAACAACTGATCCAGCGCCTCTGGCGAGATACCGATGCCGCTGTCGCTGATGGCGAAATACAGGCGCCACAAGTGGTGGTCGCTCTCATCCTCGCGCACCGACATGCTCAGTCGCACATGACCGGCCTGCGTGAACTTGATGGCATTGCTCAGCAGATTGCCCAGCACCTGTTTCAGGCGCGATGGATCGCCCAGCACCAGCAGTGACTCGTCGCAGTCGATGCGCACGTCGAATTCGACTTCCTTGTGCTGGATCGAGGGCCGGTAGAGTTCGCTGATTTCCCTGGCCAGCCGGGCTGGATGGAAAGGCACCGTTTCCAGGTCCAGCTTGCCGGACTCTATCTTGGAGATATCCAGGATGTCGTTGATGATGCGCACCAGTCCTTCGGTGGCGCCGTGGATGCTGTTGGCGTAGTGCAGCTGCCGGGTCGACAGCCCGGACTCGATCAGCAGTTCGGACAGGCCCATGATGCCATTCATGGGGGTACGGATTTCATGGCTGACCATGGCCAGGAAGCGCGACTTGGCCTCGTTGGCCTGGTCGGCCGCGTCCTTGAGCTGCATGGCCAGCAAGGCGTCCTGCTCGCGCCGCTGGACCTGGCGCAGGGTCAGGGCAAAGCCGGCGATCAGGCCCAGGAAGCTGATGACCGCCACACTCATGAGCGGGTACATCGATTCGAGCCACTCAGAGAAATAGACCTGGTCGGTCACCGCCACCTCCAGGTAGACCGGTACCCCGCGTATGGGCTGATGGATGCCCAGCCAGTGCGACTTCTTGAAGAAATAGGGGGCGTTTTCATCCTTGTCGGCCGGGCGCGGCGGACGCAGGTCGGGCAGGGGGATGATGTTATGCCGCTCATCGTTGTTCTTGTCGGGATCCGACCAGACCAGGAGCGTGTCATCGTTGCGCGCCAGCAGGATGGAGAAGGGCTTTTCGTGGCGGATGCTGCTGAAGAAATTGTCGAAGGAAGCCTGGCGCAGCCCCACCACCACAATGGCCAGCAGATTACCGTGCCTGTCGTTGATACGGCGGGTCAGGAAGAAGGTCGGCTGGCCGTTGGAACGGGCCTTGATGGTCTTGCCCAGGAAATCCTCGTTCGAGGGGGAATGGAGATGGAAGTGGTAGTAGTCGCGATCGGTCATGTCGATCTGCGGAATGGGATAGGCGCGCGAAAGCACGATCACCTTGCCATCCGCGCCGCTGACCCCGACACCGGAGATGAAGGGCAGGCCACGTATCTGCTCGCGCAGGCGTTGCGAGAACTGGTCGTTGGCGATGCGCTGCCGCAATTGCTCCTGGTCCTCGGCGCCCAGGTTTTCGATATCGGCCTGCATGCTGTCGAGCACCAGGTGAGCGGAGGACATCGTCTGGGCAGTGCTTTCGGCCAGGGCGGTGGCGAGCGTGGAAAGGTCATTGCGCCAGTCGTTCAGTCCGGCCCGGTACAGCAATGCGCCAGCGGCCAGCACGGTCACCACCAGCAGGGTCAGCAACAGCGCACCAATGGTCACGGCGGACTTGCGGATGCGTTGCGGCTGCAGTGGAGCAGGGGACGTTGTCGGGCTCATGGATGGTGATGCGGGTCGCGCACCGGCAATACGTTCAGGCCCTTGCGGCAGATTGTGCAACCCGCCGTATCTCTTCCAGCGCCTGCGCGAAAAGGGTCTGCAACTGGCCCAGGTCATCGGGGGCGGGTGTCTGTCCCTGGCGGCCCGCCTGTTCGGTATCCAGCAGCAATTGCGTGAGCACCCGGGCATTGAAGAGGGCGCTCATGCCCTTGAGCGTGTGGCTCTCGTGGCGCACCGCGTCGGCATTGCCAGCCTGGACGGCCTGTTCCAGCCGCAGGAAGATCTCTGGCGCGCTGTCGGCAAAGGTCTTGGCCAGCGAGGCGACCGTGCGGGCATCGCCACCCACGGCATCCAGCAACCGGCTGGGATCGATATGGCGATATTCGTTCTGGTCCTGGCCCGGTGTCACGGCTCCCCCCCTTTTTTTGCTTGGATTCGCGGCCTTTTACTTCGGCTCTTGCAGCGGTAACGTGAAGCTGAATGTCGAGCCGTGGTGTTGCTTGGACTGTAACACGAGTTTCCCTCCCATGAGCAATACCAGGCGCTGGGCAATCGTCAAACCAAGACCGGCGCCATCGTTGGGGCGTTGCGGGCTGTCGTCGACCTGCGCGAATTTCTCGAAGACATGGTCGAGTTTCTCTTCGGCAATGCCGATGCCGGTGTCCTGGATGCGGATGGTCAACTGGTCGCGGCCCTCGCGTTCGACCTCGACCATGATGCGGCCCTGATCGGTGTAGCGCACGGCATTGCCGATGAGGTTCTCCAGCACGCGCTGGACCTTGCGCTCATCGCACACCACGATCTGGGGCACGTCCTCGCTGATGCGACATTCCAGTTGCAGGCCCTTGTCATGCGCGGCCTTGTCATGGCGGGCAATGGACTGGCTGACCAGTTCGCGGATGTTCTCCGGCTCCAGGTTGACGGCCACGCGGCCGTCCTCCAGTTCCGTCACTTCCAGGATGGCATTGACCAGGTTCAAGAGACGGTTGCCGCTGTCATGGATGGCCGTGGCGTAGGGCGCCAGGGGTGAGTCACCCAGCTCTTCGCGCAGGGCGTCGGAATACCCCAGCACGCCATTCAGGGGGGTGCGGAACTCATGCGACATGTTGGAGAGGAAGCGCGACTTGGCCAGGTTGGCCTCCATGGCCGCGCGCCGGCTCTTGACCAGTGAGCTGGCCAGCCACAGCAGGGCGCCGTTGAACACCAGCACCGCCAGGGTGATGAGGCCGGCCAGCAGGACGGTGCGGGTGCGTTCGCGATAATAAGGGGCCAGGCGCTCTTCGACATCCATGCCCACGGTGGCATAGAGGGGATAGTTGGGAAGGTGCTGGAAGGCATAGATGCGCCGGCGACCGTCGACCGTGCTGATGGCCTCGACCATGCCACGCTCTTCGCGCATGGCCGCGGCATGGACCCGGCCCTTGGCGACCGATTCGCCCATGGCATCGATATCGCCGGTGCGACGCACGCGCGCCACGCCGTCTTCGCCCACGAGCGTGATGACACCATGGCGGCCGACATCGATCTGGTGGTAGAGGCGGGTAAAGTACTGCGGATCCATCGACACCACCACCACGCCGCCGAAGGAACCATCGGGGCGGTTGATGCGGCGGGTCATCTGCAGCGACCATTTCTTGGATACCCGGCCGAGCACCGGCTTGCTGACGAAGAGCTGGTCCAGGCCGCCCTTCATCTGCACCTGGATGTGTTCACGATCGGACAGGTTGACCGGTGGGAACGGCTGGCTGGAGAGCACCACGTCGCCACGGCTGTCGACGATGGAAAAGAGGTTGTAGACATTGCGTGCCACCAGGCCGTTCTCGATTTCGGTGGCCAGCTCAAGCGAGTTGCCGAGCTGCCCGTAGCGGTAGCGCAGATAGAGGGCGGCCTGGTCAGCCGCTTCGATGGTGCGATAGGCATGTTCCAGGAACAGCCGCGACAGCGACTGGGCATCGCGCCGGGCATCGGCCAGGTAATTCTCGCGGCTGGTCTGCAGCTCCTTGTAGACGCCCAGCCACAGGCCGCAGATCAGCAGCAGGGAAAACAGGCTCAGGGCAACGCGCAGGTCAATGCGCGTGAACCGGAGGGGCAGGGGATGGTTGTTCCGGTCTTCCATGAAACGCTCTGGCCTTTCCCAGTCGGTTATCGACTCTCGCGCTCCCTGCGGGCGCAACACGCCCGCATGTAGCCGCGCAATTCGTCAAAATTGACCGGCTTGGGGAAAAACACCACGCCAGCCGGAATGCCGCCACGCTGTGCCATCTCGTCCGTGTCCAGGCTACTGACGATGGCAATGCTCACATCCTTGAGCTGGGGATCGGTGAGGATGGTCTTGACGACTTCATAGCCATCCATGCCTTCCATCACGATATCGGCCAGCACCACATCGGGCTTGCTGCGCGCGATCTCCAGCAGCGCCTTGTATCCGTTGTCGCAATAGACCAGATCCAGCGGCAGTTCCCAGGATTCCAGAGCAGCCGCATACAGTTCCCGCTGCAGGCGGTTGTCCTCGATCACCAGTACGGCGGTGCGGCCATTGTTGGGCCGCGCTGCTGCACCACTCCTGCCATGCTCGCCCACGTCAGCCGACGAGCCCGGCGTGGCCTTGTAGGCATGCACGGCGCTCAGCGGAATGCGCCGGTGTCCCCCCTTGGTCTTCCAGGCCTCGATGATGCCGGCCTCGACCAGTTGCTGCACGGAAGACACCGATATGCCCAGGATATGCGCGGCTTCCTGGGTGGTGCAGACCTCAGAGCTGGTTGTCTTTGCGGTTTTCATAAATCCATTATCGGTATTTTACACAAATAAATCAAATTCATTAGATAGAATTTAAATTCAATATAATCGTTTTCTTCCAAATGCAACAGTGATGCCTGGCGGAAACCTTCTGCGTAATTATTATGCAGAGATTTTCGTGACTTCGTCAGTTTTTGAGTATTTTGCCTGTTTTTTCATCGAACGGAGAAATGATGAAAACTCACGGCCGCGACAATGCCTCCGGACTGGTGCTTTGTCAGAGCTGATCCAGGCGTGAGCGCAGGTCTGTCGCGCGTTCTTGCAGGCCGGCGCGGTCTTGCTCATTCATTTTCTTGAGCTGCTGGTAGACCATGCCCAGGCGGGGATTGTTGCCCAAGCGCGCCTGGTGGCGCAGGAAGAAGTCCCAGTAGAGGGCGTTGTAGGGGCAGGCCTTTTCACCGGTCTTCTGCTTGGGATCATAGGCGCAGCCCTGGCAATAGTCGCTCATGCGGCCGATGTAGGCGGCACTGCTGACATAGGGCTTGGTGGCAATGATGCCGCCATCGGCCCACTGGCTCATGCCCAGGGTATTGGGCAGCTCCACCCATTCGAAGGCATCGATATAGATGCCCAGGTACCAGTGGTGCAGTTCGCGCGGATCGAGCCCGGCCAGCAGCGCAAAGTTGCCGATCACCATCAGGCGCTGTATGTGATGGGCATGGGCGGTCTGCAGCGACTGCGTGATGCACAGGTGCAGGCAGCGCATCTGCGTCTGGCCGGTCCAGAACCAGGCGGGCAGGGGCAGGTCGTGGCCCAGCACGTTGCGCTGGTCGTAGCCGGGCATCTGCGACCAGTAGATGCCGCGCACGTACTCGCGCCAGCCGATGATCTGGCGCACGAAGCCTTCCACCGCCGCCAGCGGTGCCTGGCCCTCCAGCCAGGCCTGCTCGGCGCGTCGCGCCACCTCCAGCGGATGCAGCATCTTGAGATTGAGCGCGCAGGAGAGCAGGGAGTGGAACAGGCGCTGGGCGCGACTGCTCATGGCATCTTCATAGTCGCCGAAGCAGGGCAGGGCGGTGGCGATGAATTGCTCCAGGTGCTGCAGGGCTTCTTCCCGATTCAGCGGCCAGCGCAGTTGCGCGGCATCGGGCTGGCCGAAGGTACGCACGCCACAGGCCTGCACCATGTCCCACAGCGCGCTGTGGTCATGCTGTCCGCGCCAGTCCTGCGGCTCGGCGGGTTGGCCGGGCCAGCGCTTGCGATTGTCGTGGTCGTAGTTCCATTGGCCACCGGCGGGCTTGCCCTGGGCGTCCAGCAGGATGTCGAAGCGCTGCCGCATCTGCCGGTAGAAATGTTCCATCAGCCATTGCTTGCGCTGGCCGAACAGCGCCGGTAGTGCATCGCGGCTGGTCAGAAAGTGTTCGCTGTCGCATTCGCTGGTCTGCAGCGAACGGGGGACGGCCCATTCCTGGGCCCATTGCCTGAGCGCCGCATCGACGCGCCATTCGTCAGGCGCCTGCCATTGCACGCTCTGCGCCTGGTAGTGCGCCACCAGCGCACCCAGGTTCTCGACCAGCGACTGGCGGTTGCTGGAATCGTCCAGCCCGATGTAGCGCACCCGGTGGCCCGCCGCACGCAACCGGTCGGCGAAGTCGCGCATGGCGGCAAATATTGCCAGCACTTTCTGCGCGTGATGCAGCACGTAGTCGGTTTCGCTGCGCACTTCCATGAGCACGTAGACCACCTGCGCATCGCAGGTATCGAACCAGGAGTGCAGGGGATTCAACTGGTCGCCCAGGATCAGGCGCAGGGTACGGGCGGTGGAATGCATGGCCAGGCTTTGCGGTTCAGGACAAGTCGTGCCGGCGCCGGATGTGGCCCAGCACCAGGAAGGCAGAGAGTTTCAGGGCGCACGGCAGCACGGCATAGACCAGCGGCAGCGCCGTGGTCGCGCCCTGGCCGGGCTGGTAGCCGAGCGCGGCGAGCACCGACAGGGCCACCCCGGCCAGTGCCAGTGCCAGCTTGCCCAGCATGGTAAAGATGCCGAATGCGGTGTTGATCGAATCGCCCTGGGGCAGTACCCGCGCCAACAGGACCGGCGGCAGCAGGAGGTCGGCCCCCAGCGCAGCCCCGGTAGCCAGGCACACCACCAGGAAGGCCAGGCGGTCGCCCGGCCCCAGCAAAGCCGCGCCGATGAAGCCGGCGACGGCCAGCAACATGGCGCTGCGCCAGCAGGCGATAGGGCCGAGGCGCCGCGTGAGCTTGCTCCACAGTGGCAGGCCCAATGCCGCCGCAGCGAAATAGGCCGCCAGGAAAGCACCGGCCAGGCTACGCGCCTGCAACTGGTCGTCGATGAAGAACAGCGCCAGCGTGGCCGGGATGGCCGCGGAGAGCGCATTGAGCAGATAGGGCAGCAGCAGCGCCCGGAAGGCGCGATTGGACCACAGCCGCTGCAGGCCAAGCCGCCAGGAGGGGACCACCGCTGTCGAGGGCGTGGGCGCTGCCTGCCGCAGCAGCCACATCAGCGCCAGTGCCAGCACCACCACAAAGAGCAGGCAATACCACCACAGCCGGGCGGAGGCCTGTGCCGGCGCGCCGGCCAGGATGGCTGCCGGGATCACGCTGGCCACGATGACGCCGGCCAGTCCCGCGCCTTCGCGCCAGGCCACCGCGCGCATGCCGCCATCGGGCAGGCGCGCCCCCCAGGAAAGGTAGGCGATGCTGAGCATGCTGTGACCGCCGTAGGCCAGCACCAGCATGGCGACCAGCCAGACCATGGCAGCGCCCGGCTGCGACGGCGGATGCCACAGGCAGACGAAGGCCAGCGCCAGCACCAGTGCGGCGAGGCTCATCCAGGCTTTCTGGCCTGCCTGTGTACGGTCCAGCACATGGCCGAACAGGGGATCCTGCAGCATGTCCAGCAGGCGCGCCGCGAACAGGACCCAGCCCAGCGGCGCCAATGCCACGCCGACCTGGCTGGCATAGTAGGACGGGATCTGCACGAACAGCGGCAGGGCGGCCATGGCCAGCGGGGCGCCCAGCATGCCATAGGCGGCATCCGGCCAGCGCATGCCGGCCGGTTGGGGCCTCACGCTCAAGGCGCCTCCCCGAGCAGGCTGCGGCGCAGGCTGTCGTCGCGGCTGGGCTGGCCCAGCCAGATGTTGAAGAAGGCCCGGGCCAGCTCGGCATCGCCGATCTCGGCCAGCATCCTCTCGCGGTCATAGAGGCGCATGCCACGCCCGGGCAGGTAGACGCCCACCAGTTCATCACCATCGGCCACGTCGACAAAGGCGCGCAGGAGTTCGGCCTTCCAGCGCGCCAGGGTGGGGGCGGCGATCAGGGTCGGGCTCATGCGCTGGATTTCCTCGATGGAGGTGGCGGCCAGCTTGTCGCGGGTCACCCGGACGTGGTACTGCAGCTGCAGGGCGAAGGCCTGGTCCGGGTCCAGCGGCCGCCGGGGCGCCCACAGGGTGGCCTGGTAAATGCGAAAACCCAGCCAGCGCATGGTGCCGCTGCCGACGACCTGGGCTTCGGGCAAGGCATCGCGCCAGACCTCTGCGGCGCGCGCCGGCATGCTGGCGGCCGCCGCCAGGCACAGCAGTGCGAGGCAGGCTACGATCAGGCGTTCGGGACGAAGGCGTGGGGGCTGGTGGCGCATGGCACATGGCTCCTGTCGGGGGAGGCAAACACAAGGATGGCGACTCAGGTCGCTACTGATTGGTAATTATAATTTACCAATCGGTATTTGTGGGCATCTTGCGGCCGACATCAACTTGTCCACTTGCGCTCGTAGTCCATTTCCTCGAAGTGCCGCACCAGGAAATCGATGAACACCCTGACCCGCGCCGGCAAGTGCTTGCGGCCCTGGTAGGCGATATTGATGGTCAGGCGCGGCAGGTCCCACTCATCCAGCACCGGGACCAGGCGACCGGCCACGACATCGTCATAGATGATGTAATTGGGCTGGATCAGGATGCCCAGGCCTTCCAGGGCGGCGGCGCGGATGATCTGGCCGTCGTTGGATTGCATCAGGCTGTGGATCTCCAGGACCTGCTGTTGGCCATTGCGGCCGTTGAAGTGCAGGCGATGGGGATCGTTGGCGTGGCTGTAGACCAGCAGGTCGTGCTCGGCCAGCTGTTCCAGCCGGGTCGGCACGCCGCGGGCGGCCAGGTAGCCGGGCGAGGCCGCCAGGATGCGCCGGGTGGCCGCCAGGCGGCGCACGGCGACGTTGGAGTCAGGCTCGAATTCGCGGGTGCGGATGGCGATGTCGATGCCGCTGTCGAGCAGGTCCACGTAGCGGTTGGCCGCCATCAGGTCCAGCGTGATATCGGGATAGAGCTTGTGGAAGCGCGGCAGGATGGGGCTGATGTGCTTCATGCAGAAGGAGAGCGAGGAGGTCACCCGCAACATGCCGCCGGGCGCCACCGCGTTGGCGTTGACGATTTCCTCGGCTTCCTTCATCTGCATGAGGGCCGCCTTGCATTGGCGGTAGAAGGCCTCGCCCATCTGGCTCAGGCCCAGGCGGCGCGTGCTGCGCTCGACCAGGCGCGCGCCCAGGCGTTCTTCCAGCGCCGCCAGGCAGCGGCTGGCAGCGGCGTTGGACATGCCCAGCGCCTCGGCCGCGCGCGAGAGGCTGCCCAGCTCGGCGACCTGCACGAAGAGTTCGAATTGGTTCCAGCGATCCACGGTGGGGTGGCCTTTCCTTGCCTGGTTTGTCGGAGATGGAAAACAGTTTTCCATTTTCCGCATATATCTCTGCAAATATCGGAACTATATTACCGCTCAATGAAAAAATCAGAACCATCACCCGGCACCGCGAGGAGACCATGCTCAACCTGAACGAAGACACCATCACCCAGGCCGTCCTGGCCCGTCATGCCGGCGTGGCCGATGAACGGCTGCGGCAGATCATGACCAGCCTGGTACAGCACCTGCACGCCTTCGCCCGCGAGGTCAAGCTGACCGAGGAGGAATGGCTTGCGGGCATCCGCTTCCTGACCGAGACCGGGCAGATGTGTTCGGACAAGCGCCAGGAATTCATCCTCCTCTCCGACACCCTGGGCCTGTCCACCCTGGTCATGGCGCAGCAGAACCACAAGCCGGCCGGCTGTACCGAGGCCACCGTGTTCGGTCCTTTCCACGTGGAGGGTTCGCCGCAGCTGCCGCTGGGGGCCGATATCGCCAATGGCGCCAAGGGTGAGCCCTGCTTCGTGAGTGGCACCGTGCGCGGCCTGGACGGCCAGCCGCTGGCGCAGGCCCGGCTGGAGGTCTGGCAGGCCGACGAAGACGGTTTCTACGACGTCCAATGTGCCGACCTGGACCAGCATCGGGCGCGCGCCACCCTGTTTGCCGACGAGGCCGGGCGCTTCCACTTCCGCAGCATCCTGGCCAACTCCTATCCGATCCCGCATGACGGCCCGGTGGGCAAGATGCTGGAGGCACTGGGACGGCATCCCTGGCGGCCGGCGCACCTGCATTTCCGCATCCAGGCCGAGGGCCATGAGACCCTGATCACCCATGTGTTCCGGCGTGGCGATCCCTACCTGGCGTCGGATGCGGTCTTCGGTGTGCGCTCCACGCTCATCGCCGACTGGCTGCGCCATGAGGCGGGGACGGCACCGGACGGCACGCACTGTGCGCAGCCGTTCTACACACTGGAGTACGATTTCATCCTCAATCCCAAGCAGGACTAGGACATCCGCATGCAAGCCTTCACCTACACCAGCACCGCCGCCCGTGTCATCTTCGGCCCGGGCAGCCTGAAACAGCTGGAACAAGAAACCCGATTGCTGGGCGCGCAGCGCGCGCTGGTCCTGTGCACGCCGGGCCAGCGTGCCAGCGCCGAGCGCGTGGCCGCGCTGCTGGGCCCGCGTTGCGCCGGCATCTTCGACCAGGCCGTCATGCACGTGCCCATCGAGACCGCGCGGCAGGCCCGCGAGGTGGCGCGCCAGCTGGGCGCCGATTGCGCCATCGCCATCGGCGGCGGCTCCACCTTGGGCCTGGGCAAGGCCATAGCGCTGGAGTCCGAGCTTCCCATTCTGGCCATCCCCACCACCTACGCCGGCAGCGAGATGACGCCCATCTATGGCATCACCGAGGCTGGCCTGAAGAAGACCGGGCGGGATGTGCGCATCCTGCCCAGGACCGTCATCTACGACCCCGAGCTGAGCGCGGGCCTGCCGCTGGCGCTGTCGGTGACCAGCGGCATCAATGCCATGGCCCATGCTGCCGAGGGGCTGTACGCGGTCGATGCCAATCCCATCATGTCGATGCTGGCCGAGGAGGGCATCCGTGCCCTGGCCGAGGGCTTGCCGCGCATCGTGGCAAGGAGCGACGACATCGATGCGCGCAGTCATTGCCTCTACGGCGCCTGGCTCTGCGGCACCGTGCTGGGCAATGTGGGCATGTCGCTGCACCACAAGCTGTGCCACACGCTGGGGGGCAGCTACAACCTGCCGCATGCCCAGACCCATACGGTGATCCTGCCGCATGCGCTGGCCTACAATGCGCCGGCCGCACCCGAGGCGATGCAGCGCATTGCCCGCGCGCTGGGTGTGGCAGATGCCGCCCAGGGAGTCTATGACCTGGCTGCGCGCCTGCAGGCGCCGCTATCCCTGCAGGCACTGGGCATGCCCAGGGAGGCACTGGAACGCTGTGCCGACATCGCCTTGCAGAACGCCTATGCCAATCCACGTCCGCTGGAAAAGGCCGCACTGCTGGCCCTGCTGGAGGATGCCTGGGAAGGCCGCAGGCCGCAGCGTGCCGTCCCCTAAACGGACAAGCCTGCGCGAGGCAGGCTTGTCATGGTGTCGCGGCGTGCACGCCGCACTGCTGGAAACTTAGTCCAGTTCAGGCCGCAAGTCGTCCTGGAACTGCGCCACCTGCGTGCCGCGCACGGAGCAACCGATGCGGCTGCCAGGGAAGGCCGCATCGCGCGAGGCTTCGATGACCAGGGTGCGTTCACCCAGCACATCGGTGCGGCCGCGATAGTAATCGAAGCGGGTGGTGCGGTGCCAGCCGCCACGATCGAAGATCTCCATGCGCACATAGTTGCCGCTGAGTTCGCGGCTCATCCGCTTGAAGTTGGGCACAGCCGCACCCAGGGCCTGCGCCAGTTGTTCCGGGCTGGCCGGGCTGTAGAAGCCCCAGCTCATCTTTTGCAGGCCACCGTTGATTTCCAGGCTTTCATCGTAGTAACCCGTGATGGTCTGACCGTAGGCACGCGCAGCGGCAGCGGCCTTGACGCTGCTGCCACCCGGCGCACGGCGGTCGGCGACATTGATGGCGGCGACCTGTCCCTTCACCGTCACCGGGAAGATTGCCTGCAGGTCGCTGGAGAAGCGCTTGACGGTCGCGCTCAGGCTGGCGTCGCATGTGGACAGCGCCTTGAGCACGTTTTCCAGCGGTGCGCGCTGGTCCACTACGGCGTTGTCCTGGAGGTTGCCGCGCGCCATGTTGCGCGCTTCATTGCGCTGTGCGATCTGCTGGGCCTTCAGGTCCAGTTGTTGCTGCTTGAGCTGCAGCTTGGCCATGCGCTCCTCCGGTGTGGAGCAGGCCGTGGTGAGCAGCAGCGCGCCCGCGGCGAGCCAGAAGTGACGTGGTGTAGACATGTTTTCCCCTTGATGTGTTTGTGTTTGTTCTAGCCCTGGCGGGCTGCGCGATTTTGGCCTAGCCCGGTGACAATTTCAACAGGTCCTCCAGTGCCAGGTGTTGACTGTGATGCTGTTGCGGTGCGGCCGCAGTGCAGAGGCTGAGATGATAGCCATCGGCATGCCGGTGGTGCAGATGATGCGGGGTGCTGTCGCCGAGACCGGCATTGCTGCAGTACTTGTAGAGGGCTTCCTTGCCACACCAAAGCTGGTAGAAGGCTTGCTCAGGCATGGGCTGCGAGGCCAGCCAGGTCTGTTCTTGCTCGGTGAAGGCCTGGTTGGCCAGCGAGACGAGATCGCGTTGCGGCACCGGCACTTCGATATCGACGCCGACCTGGCACCGCTTTCCCAAGGCGCAGACAATCCAGCCCTGGCTATGCGAAATGCTTGTCGCAGGCCACTGCGTGCCGTCAGCAGCGCGCCCACCGATGCTCACCAGTGGCGCTGCGCCGGGGCGTTCGGTGATGGCAATGGCGTCCAGTGAGCAGCCGATGGCGTGCATGAGTGCATATCGCAGCAACAGCCGGCCCAGCAAAAACTCGCGGGCCCGCTGCGGCTTGAGGAAACGTTGCAGGCGCTCACGCTCGGGCGCCGACAGCATCCCGACCAGCCCATGCGGCAGGGTGCTGCCGGCCACGAACTCGCGGCCATCCACGATCCAGAGCAGGGTCGACGGCACGCCGGCAGCCCTTAACGGTCGGCGATCTTGACGATGTCACCCTTGAGCGCGACGCCGGCCATGGTGGCTCCGGCGTGGCATTCGAACTCGGTGGCGCTGGCCATCTCGTTCTTCTTGTAGTAGCTCACGATATTGACCACGGCATTGCCGCCCAGCTCCCTGGCCTTCTTGTGCAATTGCACCAGGGCTGAGAGGTACACCCACTTGCAGGCTTCTTCGTCGCTCTTGCCGACGGCATTGGTCTTCTGGTTGGTGACATCGGTGGAAATCTTTTCCAGCACGGCCGGATGCGATTGGGTGGCGAAATAGAACTTGACCGAGCCATCCAGGATGCCTTCCTTGTCCTTCATGTCCTTGGCCGAATCCAGTGGCAGCAGGAGTTTGGTGTCGCGTGCCTGGGCCGGCAGCACGGACGCGGACAACAGCGCCGCCAGGGAGAATGCGAGGGAGATCTTCTTCATTGTTTTCCTTTTCCTTGTCGTGGAGAAGTAGCGAGCAGGCACTGATCGGGACGATCCCTGTTCAGTTCCAGCGTTTGAAAATGAGCGAGGTGTTGATGCCGCCGAAGGCGAAGTTGTTGGACATGATGTATTCGCAATCGATGGCGCGGCCGGCACCGGTGATGTAATCCAGATCGCCGCACTCGGGGTCGGGCTGCTGCAGGTTGATGGTGGGCGAGAACCAGCCGTGGCGCATCATCTCGATGGAGAGCCAGGCTTCCAGCGCACCGCAGGCACCCAGGGTATGGCCCATGTAACTCTTGAGCGAGCTGATGGGGGTGCCGGTGCCGAACACGCGCGCCGTGGCCTGGGTTTCGGCGATATCACCCTGGCGCGTGCCGGTGCCGTGGGCATTGATGTAGCCGATGGCGTCGGCCGGCAAGCCGGCATCCTGCAGCGCCATCTCGATGGCGACCTGCATGGTGGCGGCATTGGGATTGGTGACGTGGGAGCCATCGCTGTTGGTGCCGAAGCCGACCACCTCGGCGTAGATGCGGGCGCCGCGCGCCAGGGCGTGCTCCAGGTCTTCCAGCACCAGGCTGCCGGCGCCTTCGCCCAGCACCAGGCCGTCACGGTCCTGGTCGAAGGGACTGGGGGTGTGCAGCGGCGTGTCGTTGCGTACGCTGGTGGCGTAGAGCGTGTCGAAGACGGCCGCTTCGGTAGCGCATAACTCCTCGGAGCCGCCCGCCACCATGGCGACCTGACGCCCGCTGCGGACGGACTCGAAGGCATAGCCGATGCCCTGGCTGCCGGAGGTGCAGGCGCTGGAGGTGGTGATGATGCGCCCGGTAATGCCGAAGAACACGCCCATGTTGACCGGCGCCGTGTGGGCCATCATCTTGAGATAGGTATTGGCGTTGATGTCACGCGTATTCTTGTCGGTGAACATCATGGCGAAGTCGGCGATGGCATTGGGCGTGCCGGCCGATGAACCGTAGGCGATGCCCAGCTGCCCGCTCTTGAGCAAGGGGGCCTCCAGCAAGCCCGCGTCGGCCAGCGCCCATTCGCTGGCGCGGGTGGCCATCAGGGCTACGCGGCCCATGCTGCGGGTGGTCTTGCGGTTGTAGCGTTCGGACAGCGAGAACTCGGCCGCCGGCGCGCCCAGGCGGGTATGCAGGCCGACATAGTCATCCCAGTCGGGCATGCGCTGCACGGCATTGCGCAAGGACTTCAGGTGCGCCAGCGCACTATCCCAGTCGCAACCGATCGGGCTGATGCCGGCCATGCCGGTGACTACCACGCGGCGCGCTGTCGTGTGGCCGCTCATGCCAGGCCTCCGTTGACGGAGATGACCTGGCGCGTGATATAGGCAGCGTCATCGTGCATCAGGAAGGCCACTGCGGCGGCCACTTCCTCAGGCTTGCCGGTGCGGCGTGCGGGGACCAGCTTGAGGATCTCTTCCAGCGGAGCATCCTCGGTCATGTCGGTATCGATCAGGCCGGGGGCCACGCAGTTCACGGTGATGTCGCGCTTGGCCAGTTCCAGCGCCAGTGCCTTGGTGGCACCGATGACGCCGGCCTTGGCGGCGCTGTAGTTGACCTGGCCGCGATTGCCGATCAGGCCGGAGACCGAAGCCAGCGTGACGATGCGGCCCGGCGCACGCCGGCGCACCATGGGCATGACCAGCGGATTGAGCACATTGTAGAAACCATCCAGGTTGGTGCGCAGCACGCTGTCCCAGTCTTCGCCGGGCATGGCGGGGAAGGCGTTGTCACGGGTGATGCCGGCATTGCAGACCACGCCGTAGTAACAGCCATGCGCTTGCACATCCTCCAGCATCACCTGGGCGACCTGGTCGCGCTGGGCGATGTCGAACTGCAGGATGCGCACCTGGCGTCCCAGTGCCGCGATCTCGCCTGCCACCTCCTCGGCGGCGTCGCGCCGCTGGTGGCAGTGCAGGACGATATCGTAGCCATCGCGCGCCAGGCGCAGCGCAATGGCCCGTCCTATGCCCCGGCTTGAGCCGGTGATGAAGATGGTCTTTTCCCCCGATGTTGTCATGCCATGCCTTCTTGTAGATAATGTGAAACGTCGTGCGGCTGGAAGACCGACACGCTGGCTTGCGCCAATTCTTGTTGTGTATGCAGGTCGATGATGCTGCAGTAAAACGAACCCAGTCCGTTTTCGGCCTGCAGCAGCAGCTGCACCGACACTCCCAGGCGCATGCCGGTGGCGAATTCCGGCAGCGCACAGCTATAGCGGCGCGATCCCAGCAGGAAGCCGATCTTCACCTCCTCGCCGCGTTCGCGCGCTTGGTAGCCAGCCCAGGCGGCGATGGCCTGGGCCATGTATTCGATGCCCACCCAGGCGCCCACGCCGGTGCCGGACTGGAACAGGCTCTCAGGCCGTATCTCGACCTCGGCCAGCAGTGTCTCTTGGGAGACCTGCAGCACGCGATCAAGCAGGATCATCGGCGCCGCATGGGGCAGCAAGGTTTCGATGGCGGCCATGGTCGGCGTCGGTGTCGGTATTCCCATTCAGGCCCCCATGCGCGAGAACACCAGCGCCACGTTGCTGCCGCCAAAGGCAAAGGAATTGGACAGCACATGGCGCGGCACATGGCCCAGCGCCCGCCCGGCGGCAACGGTGTCCAGCACCGGCAAGGCCGCATCGGCAGCAACATCCCACAGGTGCGGCGGCAACAGGCCCGTGGCATTGTCATCCTGCATGGCCAGCCAGCACAGCCCGGCTTCGATGGCGCTGGCGGCGCCCAGGGCATGGCCGGTGAAGGGCTTGGTCGAGCTGACCGGGACCTGGTGGCCGAACAGGGCGGCGATCACCTTGGCTTCCATGGCGTCGTTCTGCAGGGTGGCGGTGCCATGCAGGTTGATGTAGTCGATCTGCCCGGGCGCCAGGCCGGCACGCGCCAGCGCCTGCAGGATGGCCCGGCGCGCGCCCTGACCCTCGGGGTCGGGCGCCGAGACGTGATGGGCATCGGAGGATTCGCCCCAGCCGCTCAAGGCCACCCGGGCCGGTTCCCGGGTCATCAGGAACAACGCAGCACCCTCGCCGATATTGATGCCGTGGCGATGGCGGGACAGCGGATTGCAGCGCTGTGCGCTGACCGATTCGAGCGCGGAGAAACCGGCGATGGTGAAGTCGCACAAGCTGTCGACACCGCCGCAGAGGACCGCATCGCAGACGCCCATGTTGAGCAATCGTGCCGCGCTGGCCATGGCCTTGCCGCTGGAAGCGCAGGCCGTGGAGTGGACATGGGCCGGCCCGCTGCTGCCCAGCGTCAGGCGCAGGGCAGCAGCGGGCGAACCCAGTTCCTGCTGGCCATAGTGATAGCCAGCGGGGAAGCTTCCGCTGGCGCTGTGCTGGCGCACTGCCTGCTCCCCCTCGGCAATGCCGGAGGTGCTGGTGCCCAGCACGATGGCCACCCGGTGCGCGCCATAGCGGGCAATGGCGGCATCGGCCTGGTCGCGGATCTGCGCCAACGCTGCCAGCAGCAGGCGGTTGTTGCGACTGCGTTCGCGCGGCGGCAAATGGCTGTCATCGGGCAGGGCACACTGGTCGGGGATCGCGCCCAGCGACAGCGGCTGGCCCTGGGCATCGGTACGGGTGGCGTCGGCCAGTACGCCGCTGTGGCCGGCAAACAGGCGCGTGCGGATGGCGTCGTGCGTGTCGCCCAGCGGGCAGATCATGGCAAGGGCGTTGAGGTAGAGGCTCATGCGATGCGGTGTCAGTCGGAGGTGACGACCGATTGTATGGTCAATTTGTAGCGGTAGCGCAGGTTCTCCAGGATCACCTTGCCGCCCCACGCCTTGTGATCGGGATAGTCGATCACGGCAATGGTTTCATCGCGTAACAGAAGAGTACGTTGTCCATTGCTTTCACGCAACTCCCATCCTTCGGGAAGCGCCTGGCGGATGGCGTCCACCGGCCAGAGCGTCAACTGTACATCCTGCAAGACGTCTTCGCCCTGTACCTGGCTGGGCAGCATCGGATGCCGCCATACCTGCAATTGACGGCCATCATAGTGCAGCGACATGACGCGCTGGCCGAAGGCCAGTCCGACCAGGTCGAGGTGATCGGCATCGATTTCCAGCGCCGTATCGAGTTGGTCGGTGCGCCCGGCACGCTCCACCGTCAGGTGTTGTTGCAGGCTGATGCTCTGGCCCAGTGCGGCCGGCGACAGGTGCAATTGCAATCGCGCCGATGGGCGCGTATCGGGAGCAGTGACAGTGGCGCAGGCGGCCAGTAACAGCGGCAGCAGCGTGGCGCCGAGCCAGGTGCGATAGCTCATGCGGGATCCTTGTCGGTCAGGGCGTGGTCTGCGCCGGGATGGGTGAACACGGGCGCCAGCAGCCATACCAGCAGCATGCCGCACAGCATGGTCAGGCCGAAGGCATGCAGCGGCGGGCTGCCGCTCAAGGCCAGCAAGCCGAAGGAGAGCAGGGCGCTGGCCGCCGACAGGCCTACGGTCAGCCAGGCATGGGGACGGCCCTGCGCGGGTGACTCCAGCAGGAAGATGCCATAGTCCACCCCCAAGCCCAGTACCAGCAACGCGGCCAGTACATGGAACAGTTGCAGCGGTTGGCCCAGCCAGCCGAACAGGCCCAGCGTGAGCAGGCTGGCCATCAGTGGGGGTGCCAGCGCGCGCCAGGCGCGTCGCCGGTAGCGCAGCGAGAGCAGCGCGAAGATCGCGACATAGGCGCCCAACAGCGCCCAGCCCATGTATTGGCGGTAGTAGCGCAGCACCGAGGAGATCTCGCCGACCTTGTCGACCCACTGCACCCCGGGGATATCCCGGGCCAGTGCCGCGAACTTGTCCAGCTGGCGATAGTCGTGCAGGCCGCGCAAGGCGACGATGCTGGCATGCTCGGCTCCGACCTGGCCCAACCAGAGATGGCGGGAGGATGCGCCCGCCGCAGAGGCCAGGAAGGCCTCCGGCGTCAGTGGCCGGGCGTGGTCCAGCATGCGCTGCTCCAGGGCCTGTACCCACTGCGCACTCTCATCGATGGCGCGTGCGGTCAGGGCGACGGCGCTGGCCGGTGCCGTACCGGCTTGCAGCAGCGCCTGGCGCAACAGGGCCAGGTTCTCTTGCTGGCGGTGCTGTGACGGCACCCAGCTCGACACGGCCTGGGTGCCGCTGACCAGGTGCTCCTGCACCAGGGGCTGCAGCCGGGTAGTCAGTGCTTCTTCCTTCTGCAGGACCGCTTCGGCGGACTCGCCGCGCACCAGGTAGAACTGCACGGGGGCGGCCATGTCGAGCAGGCTGCTGATCCTGATCTGGTCTTCCAGCAGGGCCGGCGGGCTCTTTTGCAGGGCGCGCAGGTCGTCGCTGACCTGCAGACGGGTCAGGCCGGTGATGGCCAGCCCGAACACCGCCACGGCCGCTGGCAGCACCAGGTGCCAGGCATGGCCGCCCAGCAGGTCCGGCCAGTGCGTGATGGCGGCGCCGAAGCGCCGGGCCATGCCAGTCGTGCGCAGGCTGTCGGCGCTTACCAGTCGCGGGAACCAGCAGGCCACGGTGATCCAGGCAAACACCAGCCCCAGCACCGAGAAGACCGCCATCTGCTGCAGACCCGGGAAGGGCGTGGCGGCCATGCCCAGGTAGGCGGCGGCAGCCGCCAGCAACATCAGCAGCAGTGCCGGCAGGAGCTGGCGCAACAGCCGTGGCGAGTCCAGCGTGGCCGGTGCGGCCAGGCGCGCGCAGAGGAAGTAGATGCCATAGTCCTGGGCGATCCCGACCAGGCTGGCACCGAACACCAGGGTCAGCAGATGGATCTGCCCGAACAGCAGCGTGCTTACCGACAAGGCCCCCAGGCAACCGACGGCAATCGAGGTCGCGATATAGAAAATGGGTTTGAAGGAGCGGAAACTGAGCCACATCAACAGCAGGATGCCCGCCAGCGAGCCGGCGCCGATGGTGGCACTTTCACGGCTGGCCTGCTCGCTGGCGGCTGCCGCATGCAGGACTACCCCGCCGGTGAGGACCTGGCTGGCACGGGTCAGCGCTGATTGTCGCGCCTGGGCCAGCAGCGGCACGACCTGGCGCTGCGTTTCCATGGAAAAGGCCGGGGACTTCAGCTCCAGCAGCAGCAAGACATAGGACACACCATCGCGCTCCACGAACAGGCGACCGTCGCGCGGTCGCACCGGGGTTTCGCGGGCGCGTTGCTGTACCCAGCCGGAGAACAGGCCGAAGGGGTCGTCTTGCCATGCGCCCAGCTTGGGGCCGCCGAAGCTGCCGTATAGGCCCGCCAGCGCCTGCTGGCTCCATTGTTGCGGCGAGGACGAGGCAAGTTGCTTGCGCTCGTCGTCGGTGAGCAGCAGCGTCCGGCTGCCGCCGAAGACCTCCAGCCATTGCGCCTGCATCTGCGCGGTGTCGCCCGCCATCGGCGCCAGCCACGCCGTATGCGGCGACAGGCTGGAAAGATAGGCATCGGCGCCCTGTTGCGCACGCTCCCAGTCACGGTCACCCACCAGCACCACCACTTTCTGCTGGGCCGAATCGACCATGTGCGTGAAGGCGCGTTGCAGCACCACGTCGTTGCGTGCAGAAGGCAGCAGGGCCAGGATGTCGGTATCGGGGCTGGCGCGCTGCACCAGCCAGTGCCAGGCGTTGTGGCCGGCCAGCAGCAGGACCACCAGCAGCCAGGCGGCCGCCAGCCAGCCTTGCGGGCTAGGTCTGCGGCTAGTCAAACATGGCTCCTTCTTGCGCCGTGATCGCTGCGTCGCCGGTCTTGATGGCGGAGAAGCTGATCTCGGTGCGGTCGCCGCCGGCTTCCTTCATGAGTACCTTTTCCACATAGGCCGAGCCCTCCAGGCTGATGTCGCCGATTGCCTTGGCCAGCGCCGGCTGGCGTGCCTTGAGCGCGACCTGCCAATGCCCATCGCGCAGCGTGCCATCCAGTTCGAAGAGGCTGTCGAGCTGGCTCAGGTCGCCGGCCAGCAGCGAGAACAGGACACTGTTGATCATCTTCACCACCGGCTCCTGCTGGGCGTCGAGCTTCATGGCTACGCGCCCATCCTGCATCTGCACGATGCTCTCGCGGGTGATGCGCAAGGTGTTGGGGAAGGGTTGCAGTGTCTGCCACAGGATGCCACGGTCCTTGAGGACGCAGAAGCGGCCATGCGATTGCAACGGCTTCTTGATGCCGCTCAGTTGCTTGGTCTGGTCGAAACGGCCGCACATCACGGCCGGCTTGGCCAGGGCAGCCTGGATCTGCTGCACCGGTGCCGCGCCATACGAGGGGCCGGAGAGGGTGCAGGCCGCCAGCAGCAACGTGGCAATGAAAGGACGCTTGGAGATCATGGTGCAGGAGGAGTCAGGCCGAGCTTGTGCCACAGTACCGGGGGTGATACGAAGCACATCTCGTGGTTGGACATCTGCACCGCCACCTGGACGGTGGAGGCGCGTGTGAGTCGGGTACCGCTGGCGGCATCGCTGACCAGGTAGTCGATGCAGAGGCGGTTTTCCCATTCGACGATGGCCGCAGCCACCTTGATGCGCTGCCCGAAGCGGGCCGGCGCGGCGTAGCGCAGGCGCAGGTCGATGACCGGCCAGCCATAGCCGGAGTCCTTCATGGCCGGATAGTTGTAGCCGATCTGGTCGAGCAGGGCGCAGCGCGCCGTCTCCATGTATTCCACGTAGCGTCCGTGCCAGACGATCTCCATTGGGTCGAGGTCGTAGAACTGGATCTGCAATTGCACCTCGGCCCGCCACGGCGAATTGGCCAGGGTGAGTTTGCCCGCGGGCAGCAGCGGCTTATTCATAGAGCGCCCAGGCCTGGTGGCGGATGCCTTGCAAGAGCAGGCGCAGGTCGGGCTCCAGCATGCGGTCTTCATCGACCACGGCGATCTGGCGTGCCAGCGCCTCTTGCATGGCGGCCAGGCGCCCCCCCGGCAGGTCGGAGAGGGGCGTGTCGCCAGCCTTTTGCTGGCGCGAGCGCAGCCATACGCCCTGGCGCACCGTGATGAGCAGGGCCGCTGCCACCTGCTCGGTCAGCTCCAGTACCCGCAGACAGTCGCGTGCGGCGATGGTACCCATGCTGACCTTGTCCTGGTTGTGGCATTCGGTGGAACGCGAGAACACCGAGGCCGGCATGGTCAGCTTGAGCGCTTCGGCGGTCCAGGCCGAGGCGCTGATCTGCAGGGCCTTGAGGCCATGGTTGATGGCCGCGCGCGGGCCACTGGCGCCGGACAGGTTGGCCGGCAGGCCGTTGTTGTAGCGCTGGTCCACCATCAGTGCCATCTGACGGTCGAGCAGGTCGGCGATATTGGCCACGGCGGTCTTCATGCTGTCCATGGCGAAGGCGATGTGGCCGCCATAGAAATGGCCGCCGTGCAGCACGCGTTCGCCATCGGGATCGATCAGCGGATTGTCGTTGGCGCTGTTGAGTTCATTCTCGATGAATTGGCGCAGCGATGGCAGCGCGTCATTGAGCACCCCGATGACGTGCGGTGCGCAGCGTATTGAATAGCGGTCTTGCAGGCGTTTTTCATTGCGGTGCGGCTGCCCTGCAGGCAGGTCGCTGCGCAACCAGGCGGCGACCTGCTGCTGTCCGGGATGGGGTTTGGCCGAGAACAGGGTGGCGTCGAAATGGTGGGCATTGCCATCGAGCGTGAAGCTGCTCATGGCGGTGATGCGGGTCGCCAGGCGGCACAGGTAGCGGGCACGGTCGAAAGCCAGGCAGGCCAGGGCGGTCATGACGGCCGTGCCGTTCATGATGGCCAGACCCTCCTTGGGGCGCAGACGCAAGGGCCGCAGGCCGGCCTCGGCCAGGGCCTGGCCGGCGGGCAGCACAGTGCCATCGCGCCAGACCTCGCGCTCGCCACAGAGGGCGGCGGCCAGGTAGGACAGCGGTGTGAGATCGCCGCTGGCACCGACCGACCCTTCGCTGGGGATCAGCGGCAACAGGTCACGTTGCAGCAGGGCGGTGATCTGTTCGAGCAGCCCGACACTGACCCCCGAGAATCCCTGGCAGAGCGAGTTCAGGCGTGTGGCCAGGATGGCGCGTGTCTGCTCTGGCGTAAACAGGGCCCCCAGGCCGCATCCGTGATAGGTGTAGAGGTGATGCGGCAACTCGGCCACCAGTTCGCTGGGGACCGTGACGGTGCAGGAGTCGCCATAGCCGGTGGTGACACCATAGATGGTGCCATCCTCGCGCAGCAGGCGGTCGAGGAAGTCGGCGCCGCGGCGGATGCGGGCGCGGAAGGCGGTCTCGTCATGGAGGCTGGCGCTGCGCTCGCGCTGGGCCAGCGCAACCACGTCCTCGATGCAAAGCGGCGCCGCGCCGAAAGTGATGGCGGTGGCTGGCGTGGGGGAGTCAGTGTGGGACATGTTGTTCATCGACGGCGGAGTCCGCCCAGAAATTATAGAAATTGAACCATTGGTAAGGCGCCTGCAGGCAATGCGCCTCCAGTCGGGCAGCATAGTCGGCCGCCAGTTGGTCCAGGCAGGCTGTGCGTTGCTTGCGCGGCAGCTCGATGCGTTCGCGGAAAAGCTCGAAAGCCAGCCGGGCCCCCGCATCGGTGCGCTGCGAGAACATCAGGTACACCGGGCATTGCAGCAGTGCCGCCAACACATAGGGGCCGACCGGGAAGGGGGCGACGCGCCCCATGAAGCTGGCCCGCGCCACGCGTGGCTGTGGCGACACCGGCACGCGATCTCCCGCGATGACCACGAATTCGCCCTGCGCGACCTTGTCGGCCAGCACCATGGCCATGGCCGGGGACATGTCGGTGACCTGCATCAGATTGAGCTGGCTGCCCGGATCAAGCTGGGCCAGCAGCTTGTTGAAGGCCTGGGCATGCCTGGTATGGACCAGCACGGTCAGCTTGAGCGCGGGATGCTGGCGACCGATCACACGACACAACTCGAGGTTGCCGAGATGGGTGCAGATGATCAGTCCCCCCTGTCCGCGTGCGATGGCCTGGCTGATCTGCTCCTGGCCCGACAGCACGACCTGCCCGGTCGGGAACAGTCCACCCCAGAGCAGCATCTTGTCCAGCAGGCTTTCGCCAAAGGCGGCGAAATGGCGCAGGACGCCGGGCAGGCCCGTGGCCATTCCCAGTGACGGGTGATGGCTGGCCACCTGCGCCAGATAGAGGCGCGAGGCACCCCGGGCACGGGCATTGGCGAGGATGTACCAGCACAGCACAGGATAGAGCAGCAGCCGGAATGGCAAGCGGCCAAAGAGGCGGTAGACGCCAAAGAGCAGGCGCATGCCGGCCACGAAACTGACCTCGTTGATCTGCGCCCAGTGGCGCGTGCGCCCGCCCGCGCTCATCAGGCCGCTCCTGCCAGGCGGCGCAAGCGACGTGCCAGCAATAGCGGCGCGCGCACGAGCATGCCAGCGAACAGGCGTGCGTGCATGCGCGAGATGAGCGCATTGTCCAGCCAGACCCTGAAGTGTGAGACGCCATCGGTGGGGTAACGGACGCGCGTGGGCAGGTTGCGCACCTGCAGCCCGCGCCAGTAGAGCCGCACCAGGATCTCGGTATCGAAGTCCATGCGGCGGCCGATGTGGGCGCTGCTCATCAGCTGCACCGTCGGCGCCAGCGGATAGAGACGGAATCCGCACATGGAGTCGCTGATGTCCAGCGACAGGGTATTGATCCATACCCACACATGGGTCAGGTAGCGTGCATAGAGCCGCCCCTTGGGTACGCTCTCGTCGTAGATGGGCTTGCCATTGATGACCGCCCCTGGCGTCTCTTGCGAAGCGTCGACAAAGCGCCCGATGTCGTCGCAGTCGTGCTGGCCGTCGGCATCGATCTGAAAGGCGTGGCTGTAGCCGGCTGCAGCAGCGTGGCGCATCCCCGTCATTACGGCGCCGCCCTTGCCCTGGTTGACGGCATGCACCAGCAGGGTGACGCGGTCGGCGTGGGCGGCCGCGATGTCTTGCAAGACGCGTGCGCAGGACACACTGCTGCCGTCATCGACCAGGATGCAGGGAAGGCCCTGGCGCAGCACCGCCTGGACCACCGCGCCGATGGCATGTTCGTGGTCGTAGACCGGGATCACGACCACGGTCTTGTGCAGGGATGTGTTCGTCATCATGGCGGCCCCAGCAGGAAGCGTCCGCTGGCGTGCTGTCCGCCCTCGGAATGAAGACGGAAGGCCAGCGTCGCCTTGTCGGCGTCGTATTGCAGATCCAGCATCACCGTCATGCCGGGGGTGATGACCCGCTGGAACTTCAGCGCATTCACCCCCAAAAAGCGTGGCGGCAATGCGAAATGGCGGCGGCCCAGGGCTAATGCCCAATCGGTCTGCACCACGCCGGGCAGGATAGGAGCGCCGGGGAAGTGGCCGTTGAAGTAGAGCAGATCCGCCGGCACCTGCAGGCTCAGCTGCACATGCTGCTCGGTCAATTGCAAAGGTGTCACGATCGGCATGGTCGGTGCGGCCGGCACGGGCTGTACGCCAGGCGCCGTCGGGCTTTCCAGCAGCGCCAGCAGGGCGCTCTGGGTGATCTTGCCTTGTGCATTCACAGGCATCGCCTCCAGGTAGCGCCACAGGCGTGGCAGGGCGATGCCTTCGATGGCGCCGGCGAGCGTGGTACGCAAGGCGCCATTGAGGGCCAGCTTGCCTTGCCCGCGCAGCAGGTCCCAGCCGGGCTGGCTGGGTACAACGAAGGAGGCGATGTACTGGCGCGACCGCTTGCCCTGGTGGACCATTACCCTGGCATCGGCTACCAGCGGGCTGGCGGCTAGTAGTTCCTCGATGCCTGTGAGGGAGATACGTTTTTCTTCCAGCTTGACGATGCGGTCGGCCCGGCCACGCAGCACGAAACCATCCGCTCCCAGTTCGGCGCGGTCGGCCATGCTGAACCATTGCTGGTCGGGCAGGTGCGGCGAACGTACTTCGAGCTGGCCATCCTCGTCCACGCGCAGGGCGATGCCGGGCATGGCCTGCCAGTGCTCGCGGCGTTGTACCGGATCGGCATCGGGCTGGCGCCAGGCGATGCCACCGGTCTCGGAGCTGCCATAGATTTCCAGCGGACGGTGGCCGCACATCTGCGCCACCTGCTGTGCCGACGCTGCCGGCAACGGACCACCGGATGAAAAGATCGCGCGCAATTGCAGCGTGTCGGGGCGGGTGGCTTGTTCGGGCAGGCGTTTGAGGTGCGCCGGGCTGGACAGCAATACCCAGGGGCGCGCCGGCACCATGCGCTGCAGATCCTCGGGGAAGAATGCGCTCTGTGCATGCACGGCGCGTCCCGAGGAAATCGGCCAGAGCACCTTGAAGAGCAAGCCATAGATATGCTGGTGCGAGACGGTGGCGAGGATGTCTGCCGTGCCGATGCTGGCACCGAAGAGTGCTTCCAGCGTCGCCACCTCGTTGGCCATCTGGGCCAGCTTCTTGGGGATGGCCTGGGCCTGTCCGGTGCTGCCGGAGGTGTAGACCACCAGGCCCGGGAAATCACCCGCCAAGGCAGGCCAGGCGTGGCCGTCGTCGACGACAGGCTGGTGCGGGTCGGCTTGCAGCGCTGTCCATGCCGGCTCGAACTGACCAAGGAAGCCGTCGACCTGCGCCTGTAGCAGGGAGCAGGTCGCGGGCAGGGTATCGCTGGGCAGGTAGACTGTCTTGCCGGCCCGCCAGGCACCGAACAGGGCCGCGGCGAAATGCAGCGTGTCCTGGTGGAACAGCGCGAAGCGCTGGCCGGGGGCAGACTGGAGCAGGGCGCTCCAGCGCAGGATATCGGCGCGGAAGTGCCGCAGCGTGATCGCCGCGTCATCGCGCCAGCCGATCACGTGATCCGCCGGGAAATCCTGGAAGGGGAGTTGCAGCAGGTCCAGCGGTGCCGCGCCGCTCAGCTCACGCATGATGCCGGCGCCGCACGTGCAGGCGGACCATGTATTCGACGCAAAACAGCAAGCCCATCGCGATATAGGAGAGTACGCCGGTGTACAGCGACCAGACCGCCTGCGAAGCCCACAGCGCCGTCGCCAGTGCGATGCTGCCATTGAGCGCGAAGAAGAGGCACCATACCTGGGTCACGCGCCGGGTATAGGCGATGGCATAGGCGGGCAGACCGGGGTCGGTCAGGCGGGCCATGCGTTCTATCATCGAGGGCGGCTTGACCAGGCTGTAGCCGAACAGCGCCAGCATGCCGGCGCTGATGGCGACCGGATAGAGCTTGAGTGGCAACAGCGCATTCCAGTACAGCGCGGGCATGGCCAGTACCAGGGCGGCCAGGCCCATCCAGCGCAACTTGCGATCCATGCGCGTGGTCAGCAGGCGCGCAGCGGCGATAGCCACCAGCAACAGTGCCAGCAGGCGCGGCTCGACCCTGCCGTGGGCGAACCAGATCAGCAGCGGGTAGAGCAGGATCAGCAACGCGCCAACGACACTGGGCAGTGCGGGACGTTTCATCCGCTCAGGCGGTCGCGTCGGCGCCGGCGCCTACGTTGAGCAGCGTGGCCAGCACATCGACCACGTCCTGCACCGTGCGCACGGTACGGAACACATCGGGCTGGATGCGCTTGCCGGTGCTCTGGTTGAGCTTGACCACGATATCCACGGCATCGATGCTGTCGATGTCCAGGTCCGTATAGAGGTTGGACTGGGGGGTGATCTTGTCCTTGTCCAGCTCGAACATCTCATGCAGCATATCGACGATCCAGGCGTAGATATCGTCCTTGTTCATGGAGGGGGGCAAAGTGTTCATGATGTGCTTCTCTATTATTATTTCAGTGTGATTCCGATCGGTCCGGGTATGGCCATTAGTGGTGATGGTGGTGCCGCCGCCGCGGTGCTATGCCCGATGGCTGGCCACCAGCGCGGCCAGTGCCTGCACCGAGGAGAAATGCCTGCGCGTTTCCTCGGAGTTGGCCGACAGCTTGATGCCATAGCGTTTCTGCAGGCTCACGCCTAGTTCCAGTGCATCGATCGAGTCCAGTCCCAGGCCTTCGCCGAAGAGGGGCGCGGTACTGTCGATATCGGCCGGGGTGAGATCTTCCAGCTCGAGTGCATCGATGATGAGTTCCTTGATTTCTTGTTCCAGCGCTTGCATCGCCTAGTGTTCTTTCATGAAGTACTGTTGCAGATAAGTCGTCAGTTGCCGCGCAGCCAGCGTGGGATTGTCCGCGCACTGCGGAACATCGGCGCCGATACGGATATCGGGCCCGATATGTAGGCGGAAATGCGCCACCGTATCGGGCACCTCCCACCACTTCGCGCCCTTGCCCAGCGTTGCCGGCGTGCAGGCTATGCGCACCGGCGTGATCGGGCATGCGCCCCGGACGGCCACGTTGGCGGCACCGCGCTTGAAGCTGATGTGCCCATCGCGCGGCGTGCGGGTTCCTTCCGGGAAGATGATCAGGTTGCCGCCGCTGCGGATGGATTCGATGCAGTCCTCAATCAGGTCCGGGCCCTGCTCGTTGCTGATGTAGCCGGCTGCGCGGATGGGGCCGCGCGTGAATGGGTTGCGCCACAGCGCATTCTTGACGATACAGTCGGCATGGCGCACGAAGGCCATCAGCAGCACGGTATCGATCAGGGTCGGGTGGTTGGCCAGGATCAGCATGCCCTGCCTATCCAGCCGTTCCAGGCCGGTGATGTCATAGCGGATCACGCCCAGTAGGCGCATCAATTCCACGAAGCCCCGGAATGCCAGGCGGATGATGCTGCGGGCTCTGAGCATGCGTTGCCGGGGATCGCGCACGACCAAGTCCAGAATCGGGAAGACGACCAGGCGCAACACCAGACCGCCCAGCCCGAAGAGGGCAAAAGACAGGCCCGTGGCGATCACACGCCAGTAGCGATTGATGCGCTTGCCGAACTGCTCAGTCATGGCGCATCCAGTGCCAGCGGCGGCCATCGGCATGACGGACCATGCCATTGCAGCGCTTGTCGAGGAAAAATCGCAGGACCGCGGCCGCCCCTGCCGGCTGGTCGATGGCCGGCGCTGACGGGTCTGTCGTGTCGTCCCATTGCAGCGAGAGGCTGGGACGGGCAGCCTGCTCGTCGGCTGCCTGCATCAGCCAAGACCAGCCGCAGGCATGCTCGCGACAGTCGGAATAGGGCGTAAAGAGCTCCGGCAGCGGCGCATCGGCCACTACCAGCAATACGTAAGGGGCGCCATCGGCCAGCAAGCCGCAGGCTTCAATGACCGCGTGTTCGACGGTGCTCTGGCCAGCCGAAATGGCCATGCTGTTGCCATGCATGCCTCTGGCAATCGAAAACAGGCCGGCATTGGCATTGTGGACCGACAGGCTGAAGGCCGCAGGCGAGAGCGGCGTGGCCGCCGCCAGGGCCTGCAGGAGTTCGACCGAGCGCGCACACTCGCCGTGGCGGGACGCGAAGACGGTCGGGATGTCATCGGCCGCCACAGACAGTGCGTGCTCGCTGGAGATGGCGGCATATGCGGTTTCCAGGGCCAGTTTCCCGACCGCGCTGGTGCGTCGGCGCAGCATGGGCGGCATGCTCTTGACGGCCGGTTCACCAGAACCGGCCGCCTCTGCATTGCCGTCGATCCATTGTTGCCAGGCCTGCGGGGACTCGATACCGGGAACCCACGCCGCGTGTGAAACAACAGAAAAGCTGACATCCCCAAAAAACATATGGTCGAAAAACTTCCCGGCTTGCCTTCGTCGTGTTATTGACCGGACTCCCCCCTTTATCCGGGGGATTTCGCCAGGTGCGAGGATCCTCTCGGAGAAATTGACAATCTGCTCTTTTTGTTAGTGTGCAGATCAAGTCCGGTAATGAAATAGTTACATTTTGTAACCGGGGCTTATGTTACGACAAAACCTCACGAAATAAATGCGATTTTCACGGGGAACAGCTCCCAAAAGCGCTATCGGTACCGATTTGCCAACCCCTCGTTGTTCTGGTGCTACGTATCAACAGGGTTTCTGGCGGTCCTTTTTGCAACTGTATTTTGATAATGCATTCCCGCTTAGCGGGAGCGTGAGCTTATCAGAGGCCGGCGATAGGCGCAGTACACGAAAAGCGACGGTGCCGGTTCCTGCCTGGCCGGGCGACGTATATAGTGTCCCGGTCCGATTCTGCACATCGCACAGATCGCGCAGACCGCGCCGATCGTACATGAGACGTTTCACACAGAAAGCGTTCAGACAACAAGGAGATAGCCATGCCAGGGAAATCCGCCACGCCGCCGCATCATCGGCCCCGACTTGCCACGCCATTTTTCTTGCTCATGCTGCTGGCGGCCTGCAGCACCGGCCCGACCC